>JAEKFU010000211.1 GCA_016522385.1 Pseudomonadota bacterium | reverse complement strand
GAACGCCCTTATCAGCGGTGAGGTGGACTATTTCGAATCGCCCGCCAACGACCTCATGCCGATCCTTTCAGCCAATGATAACATCGTGGTGGAGATCAACGACCCGCTCGGCAATATCGGTTTTGCCCGCTTCAACCACCTGCTGCCGCCGTTCGACAATGCTAACATCCGGCGTGCTGCCATCATGGCCATGAAGCAGGAAGACTACATGGCCGCAGCCGTTGGCGATGAGAAGTTCTGGAAAACCTGTTATTCGGTCTTTCCATGTGGCACGCCCTTGGCCAACGAAACCGGCAGCGAAGTCATCAAGACTGCTGATATCGCCAAAGCCACAGCTGCCCTGAAGGAGGCCGGCTATGACGGAACGCCTGTGGTCATCATGCAGCCAACCGATATTCCGGTGCTGTCGGCATTCTCGCTGGTGACGGCTGAAAAGCTGCGCAAGATTGGCATGAAGGTCGAACTTCAGGCCATGGACTGGTCCACGCTGACGTCCCGGCGCGCCAAGCGCGACCCAGTCGACAAGGGTGGCTGGAACATGTTCCACACCTGGTGGATCGGAGCCGATGTGATCGACCCGATGTCTATCGCGTTCTCCGGCAATCCTGAAAAGGGCTGGTTCGGCTGGCCGAAAGATGAAGAACTCGAACAGGCCCGCATGGCATACGCGGCCGCAACCAGTGTCGAAGCCAAACAGGAAATCGGCAAACGGGTTCAGGAGCGCCTGTGGGCGATTGGCGCATCCGGCGAACTCGGTCAGTTCTTCGTTCCTGTGGCCTATCGCAAAAACGTAAAGGGGCTGATCAAGTCGCCTGTGCAGTTCTTCTGGAACATGTCGGTCGAATAGGCCTATATACAGTAACGTCCTGCCGGGCAGCCCGTCCGGCAGGACGCTGAGATCAACAGGCCCCTAGATGCTCGGCTATATTCTTAAGCGGATTGCGGCGACCATACCGGTCATGGGTGTGGTCGCTTTGTTCGTATTCTTGATGCTGCGCCTGTCGCCGGGTGATCCGGCTGCGGTCATTGCCGGCGACTATGCGACCGCAGAGGACATTGTGCGCATCCGCGAGCAATTGGGCTTGAACGAGCCAATTTTTGTGCAGTTCATGAAGTGGATCGGTTCACTCGCGCAGGGTGATCTGGGCGTATCGATCTTCACCAACCGACCGGTCGCCGAATTGATCGGACAGCGCCTCGAGCCGACAATCATGCTGACGCTGACGACCATCGTCTTTACCGTGCTCGTCGCAGTGCCGCTCGGCACACTGGCGGCATGGCGGTCGGGCAGCCTGGTTGACCGTGCCGTGATGCTGTTTTCGGTCGGTGGATTTTCCATTCCCGTTTTCGTTCTCGGCTACATGCTTATCTACGTTCTGTCGATCCAGCTTAAATGGCTGCCTGTCCAGGGCTACAGATCGATCTTTGATGGTGTCTGGCCGTTCCTGCGCCACATCACTCTACCGACATTGACCCTGTCGGTGATCTTCATCGCCCTGATCGCGCGTATGACCCGGGCATCAGTGATAGAAGTGTTGCAGGAAGACTATGTCCGCACCGCCCGGGCAAAGGGCCAGAGCGAGTTCAACGTGCTACTGCGCCATGCCCTGCGCAACGCTGCAGTGCCAATCGTCACGGTGATCGGCCTCAGCCTGGCGTTGTTAATCGGCGGCGTCGTCGTGACGGAAAGCGTCTATAACATCCCCGGCCTGGGACGCCTGGTGCTTGACGCCGTGCTGGCCCGCGACTACCCGATCATCCAGGGGCTAATCCTCTTCTTTTCCTTCATCTACATTCTGATCAATCTGTTGATCGACCTGTCCTATACGGTGTTCGATCCAAGGATCCGCTACTGATGGCCATCGAGACCGACCAGCAACTGTTGCCGAGCGCCGATGACACTGCGGCCATGGTGCGCGACGAACCTGGTCTGTTCGCCCTGGCGCTGCGCCATCCCTCAATCATCATCGGCGGCGCCTTATTGATCGTCATCGTGCTAATCGCCATCATTGGACCCTGGTTCACCCTTGATCCGGTGGCGCTCAACCCGATCAACAGGCTGAAGGTACCTGGCGAAAACGGTTGGTTCGGAACCGACTATCTCGGCCGTGATGTCTTCGCCCGTGTCATCCACGGCTCACAGATTTCATTGGTCGTCGGCCTGGCAGTTGCCGCCTGTGCAGTGGCACTGGGCCTGGTGACCGGCTTGCTGGCCGGTTACATCCGGTTGCTCGATGCCATCATCATGCGGATCATGGACGGCCTTATGGCGATCCCCGGCATCTTGCTGGCCATTGCCCTCATCTCCCTGTCCGGCGCCACCCTGTTCACCGTGGTGATCGCCATCATGATCCCAGAAATCCCGCGCGTCGTCCGCCTGGTGCGCGCCGTCGTTCTCTCGGTGCGTGAAGAGCCCTATGTCGAGGCGGCGATTGCCGCCGGCACCAAGCTGCCACTAATCCTGACCCGTCACATACTGCCCAACACGATCGCCCCGCTGATCGTGCAGGCAACCTATATCTGTGCTTCGGCAATGTTGACCGAGGCCATTCTCGGATTTCTCGGCGCTGGCATTCCGCCGGAGATCCCGAGCTGGGGCAATATCATGGCCGAGGGACGCACCTACTTTCAGATCTCACCCTGGATCATCTTCTATCCCGGCATCGCCCTGGCGGTGACCGTGCTGGCCGTCAACACGCTTGGCGACGGTTTGCGCGACACGCTCGATCCGCGCATCGCCAGGAAGATGTAGATGACAAGCAGGCGCAAACACGGTGGTGATGCCACGCGTCCCGTACTTGATGTTCAGGGGCTGACCGTGAGCCTGCCCGAAGGCGCCGACCGTGCCTTCGCGATCGAGGATGTCTCTTTCAATGTCGGACGCAGCGAAATCGTCTGTGTGGTTGGTGAGTCAGGTTCAGGCAAGTCGGTCACGGCTCACACCGTCATGGGGTTGAACCCGAAAAAACAGCTCAAACCGGTGGCGGGAAAGGCGCTTCTTGGCGGCGAGGATCTGCTGGTCAAATCGGACG
>JAEKFU010000198.1 GCA_016522385.1 Pseudomonadota bacterium | reverse complement strand
GTCGTTCCATGGTGGTTTTCTGGGCGTCGTGATTGCCTGTCTGATCTATGGCCGCCGGCACGGCATCCGGCTCGACCAGTTGCTTGACCTCGGCGCGGCCGGCGTTCCGATAGGCCTCGGGATGGGTAGATTGGCCAATTTCATCAACGCAGAACTTTATGGTCGCGTCACCGACCTGCCTTGGGGGGTGGTGTTCCCCGGCGGTGGCGACTTGCCACGCCATCCGAGTCAACTCTATGAAGCAGCGCTTGAAGGGCTGGTGTTGTTTGTTGCCGTCAGGATCGCGACCCACAGGAAAATTGCGCTTGCGCGACCGGGTGCGGCGGCCGGCGTCTTCGCAATTGTCTACGGCCTGTCGCGCTTTGTCGTGGAATTCGCACGCGAACCGGACAGCCATATCGGCTATCTCGCTGGTGGCTGGCTTACCATGGGTATGGTGCTGTCGGTACCACTGATTTTGGTTGGCGTGTGGCTGTCGGTCAAAGCATGGAGCATGCAATGACGCCGCTCAGTGAGCATATCGTGGCGATGATCCGGCAAGACGGCCCTTTACCAATGGACAGCTACATGAATCTTTGCCTGGCGCATCCTGAACATGGGTATTACATGGCGCGCGACCCATTCGGGCGCGCTGGTGATTTCACTACAGCGCCGGAGATCTCGCAAATATTCGGGGAACTTGTTGGAATCTGGTGTGTATCTACATGGCAGACGATGCAGGTACCCGATCCTTTTAACCTGATTGAACTGGGTCCAGGGCGCGGCACGATGATGGCCGATCTGCTGCGCGCAGTTAAAGTGATGCCGGGGTTTCTGGAATCCGTTGAGGTGCATCTGGTCGAAACCAGCCCGGCATTGCGACGTTTGCAGACGGCAACCCTTGCACAATCTGGTGCGCAGGTTCATTGGCATGAAGACATCGAATCAATCCCAGATCGTCCGACGCTTGTCATCGGCAACGAGTTTTTTGATGCGCTGCCTGTGCGACAGCTGCAATACACCGAAATCGGCTGGTATGAACGGGTAATCGGACTGAACCGCAGCGGTGAGTTGCAAATCGAACTGGCCGGTGATCGAGTGCCCGACGCGGCACTTCCTGATTGGATGCAGGATGCTGAAGTCGGTGAAGTTGCCGAGCTCAGTCCGGCGCGTGCCGACTATGCCACACGTTTAGCGCGACGCGTGGCAGGTGACGGCGGTGCGTTGCTGGTGATCGACTACGGTCATGTTCGCCCGGGTCCAGGCGAAACTCTGCAAGCGGTCAGCCGGCACAATCCGATCGACACTCTGGGCCAACCGGGTGAATGTGATCTCACGGCGCATGTCGATTTTGCTGCACTAGAGGACTGTTTCGTTGACGCAGGTCTCAGTACTTTCGGCCCGATTACCCAGAGCCAGTTTCTGGCCGGCATGGGCCTGGCCGAGCGCCTCGAAATGCTGACCAAGCGGAGTGGCGCCCGTGAGCGCATGAAGATTGTCGATGCGGCGAGACGGCTTGTTGCCGGCACCGAGATGGGGCATCTGTTCAAAGTGCTGGTGGCGACGCATGCCGAATTGGCCAAACCGGCGCCATTTGCGCATATGAAAGAAATGGAACGTTGATGATAACGGCACCGGTATTAGACGCGATCAGCCGCATCCGGCATGGCTTCTTTACGCGGCAGGGCGGCGGCTCGTCGGGGATGTATGCCTCACTCAATACGGGGCTGGGCTCGGATGATGACCGGGAAATTGTGTTGAGCAATCGCAGTAGGGTGGCAAAGGCGCTTGGTGCTGACGACCTGGTCACGCCTTATCAGCATCACAGCAACCATGTCATGGTCGTCACCAAAGCATGGGACTGGTGCGATCCGCCCAGGGCCGACGCTTCGGTCACGGCAAGTGAGCAGATCGCCATTGCCATCAATACGGCTGATTGCACGCCGGTGTTGTTTTCCAGCTCGGATGGCCAGGTCATTGGGGCAGCGCATGCAGGCTGGAAAGGTGCGCTCGGCGGTGTGCTTGAGGCGACCGTCGACAAGATGGAAACGCTCGGCGCGCGGCGCAGCAATATCACCGCAGTGATCGGTCCCACTATTTCTAAAGTGAACTATGAAGTCGGCCCGGAGTTTCATCGGCGCTTTGTCGATGAAGACGCCAGGAACGGCCAGTTCTTTCGGGTCTCGATGCGGGCGCAACATTTCATGTTTGATCTGCCGGGTTATGTCGCAGATCGGCTCAGTCAACTTGGCTTGCGTTCGATTGATGATCTGGCGCTGTGCACGTATGGCGATGAAGAGCGCTTCTTTAGCTACCGGCGCACGACCCATCGTGGCGAGCCCGACTACGGCCGGCAGATGTCAGCAATCATGATTGCCAGGTAACAGGAAAGGACGCCCATGGCCCTGCATTTCGATGCCAAGGAATATAAGGCCCGTTCGCGTAAGGTGCTCAAGTCACTCGATGCGGCGGGACTTGACGGCCTTTTGATGTTCAACCAAGAGAGTATGTACTATCTCACCGGGTATGACACGTTCGGGTTCTGTTTCTTCCAGTGCCTGTATTTGGGTGCGGATGGCCAAATGGCGCTGTTGACACGGGCGCCGGACCTGCGCCAGGCCCAACATACGTCCAACATCGCTGACATTCGCGTCTGGACCGACGAAAAGGGCGCCGAGCCGGCAGTTCAGCTTAAGGACCTGCTGGACAGTTTGGGCGCTCGCGGCAAACGCCTTGGCATTGAAACCAATTCGCACGGCCTGACCCATTTCAATGGGCTGGCAGTTAATGCAGCGCTTACCGGATTCTGCAAACTCATCGAGGCGTCCGACCTGGTGAATCATGTGCGCGTCATCAAGTCAGATGCAGAGCTTGCCTATATCCGCAAGGCAGGCAAATTGGGCGATGCGGCACTTAGGGCTGCCGTCAAGACCTGCCGTGCTGGTGCCAGTGAGGGCGACATTCTGGCTGCGCAACACGAGGCGATCTTCGCCGGTGGTGGCGACTATCCGGGAAATGAATTCATCATCGGATCGGGCAAGGACGCTCTGTTATGCCGCTACAAGTCCGGCCGCCGCCGGCTGTCGAAACGCGATCAGCTTACGTTGGAATTTGCTGGTGTCTATCGGCACTATCATGCGGCCTTCATGCGCACGATCATTATCGGCGAACCGAGGAAGCGCCATCTACAGCTGTATGCTGCCGTGCGCGAAGCTTTGCAGGCGGTTGAGGACAAGATGCGTTCAGGCCGTACGGCCGGGGATGTTTTCGATGCTCATGCCGAAGTGATGGATGCTCATGGCCTGAAAGCGCACCGGCTGAACGCGTGCGGGTACTCGATGGGAGCCAAATTCACACCGAGCTGGATGGATTTCCCCATGTTCTATCATGGTAATGATGTGGTATTGCGGTCCAGAATGGTGTTTTTTGCACATATGATCCTGATGGATTCCGTCAGCGGTCGAGCAATGACGCTTGGTCGCAGCTATATTGTCGGGCGCGGCGCGCCGGAACCGGTGTCTAACTATTCGCTTGGCTTGATTGTGCGTTAGTGTGGCGCAAGGGGCCGAGCAACTTCAACATGGGTGAGGTTGACCATTGAGCGGACATGGGCAAACAGCGATCGACACAGTTTGGCGCTGGGCGTTTTGCTTGATGATGGCGATGATCGCCCTAAGTGTGCAAGGCTGCTCCGGTAGCATTCAGCCGTTTGCAAAGTCGAACAAGTTGAATGGTCGTGCATCGCCGCCGATCCTGATTGCGCAGATGAACGGCTTGCCGAAAGACAAGGCCCAGTTGATGACGAGGCTGCTGCGGCAAGCGGCTGCAAAACGTGACGTCGTATTTGTGGTACAGGATGTGCCCGACAGCTGGAAACTGACGGGCGACTTTGTTCCGCAAAGTGAACTGGATGGAAGCCTGAATGTTGTCTACGGCTGGACGTTGCGGGACGGCCGCTCACGCGTGTTGCATACCATCAGCGGTGTCGAGCCCGTCGGACCGGTAAGTGGCAATGCCTGGGCGGCTGTCAAGCCGAACACTATGCGGCGGATTGCCGGGTACACGACGGAGAACTTGTCGAGCCGCCTGGCGCAACTGGGATTTGCCACCCAGATCGGCGGCCTGATTCCACCAACCCATACCTACGCCCGGGCCGGCCCGAACGCGGAAAAGGAGCTGGATTACGAAACTCTTTATGGTCCGCAAAAGAAGGCATCAACGCCTCCAGGTGGCGTCGACGGATTGGCCGCGGCATCCTTAAATGCACCTGATGAGACTGTAGCGGCGGTGGACACGTCCAAGACCAAGACCGTTGCGGCTAAACCTGCCGCCAAGCGCAAGCCTACCAAGAAGGCCAATGCCCAATCGATCCGAGCGGTCGCGGTCACCAACGTCAAGGGCGCACCGGGGAGCGGCAACACGGAACTCGCCGCGGCGATGCGGCGGATATTGAAACAGGCCGGCTGGCCGGTTTACACGTCACCGCGACCGGACGCGCTGACGATATCGGGCAATGTCGATCTCGCACCGGCATCAGGTAGCGTGCAAAAGGTTGCCCTGGCTTGGACGGTGAAAGCGCCGGGCGGTAAAGTGCTGGGTACGATCAAGCAGGCCAATAATGTGAAAGCCGGTTCTCTCGACGGCCGCTGGGGCAAGACAGCTGATTTTGCCGCACAAGCGGGCGCCGAAGGAATCTTCAATCTGGTTAAGAAATTTCGCTGACCCTAGTCGGTTCGACACCAGCCGGCACCAGCGCACAAACCCCCCATGACTGGGTACCGGTGGGTTGGTTGGCTGCGCGCGGGCCGGCACAAAATCGACGCCAAACGTTGTACTTAAGTCTATCCGCGTTAGCTGTGGACCCGCGTCAATCTAATATTGGCAATTGCGCCAATGGGTTGCTATGGACCCCCCAAGCGAGGGCAACAC
>JAEKFU010000193.1 GCA_016522385.1 Pseudomonadota bacterium | reverse complement strand
ACCCTGAGGTTCTTGATGTCGGAATAGTCGACCAGGAGGATCTTGCCGGTTTCCTTCACGTTGACAATGAACTCTGGCTTGTAATGCGAGGCGACGATGGCCGCGACCCGCGGTTCAGGATGGTATTCCTGGGTGTCGTAGATCATGCCGCGGGTCGACACGATCTTCTTCGGCTCCAGCGTCAACCCGTCCATGATGACATATTGCGGAGGCCAGTAGGCGCCGGCGATGGCGTATTTGTCCTCCCAGCCTTTCATCTTGGAGGTTTCTACCGAACGGGCTTCAGAACCGACCTTGACTTCGGCAACCTTTGCCGGCGGATCCATCCACAGATCGATCATGTCAATCTTGGCGTCGCGGCCAATGGTAATCACATAACGACCAGAAGCTGAGATCCGCGAAATGTGCACGGCGTAACCGGTTTTAATGGTGGAGACAATCTTCTTGGTGTCACCGCTTATCAATGCCACTTCGCCGGTGTCGCGCAGTGTAACGGAAAAGATATTGTCCAGATTCAGGTCGTTCATCTGCTTGGTCGGACGCTGATCGACAGGCACCAGCAGCTTCCAGCTCGCGCGCACCTTGTCCATGCCGAACTCTGGCGGCTGCGCCGGCTCGTTCAGCAGATACTTGGCCATAATCTCGATTTCGTCGTTGGACAAGTCTCCCGACGTGCCCCAATTGGGCATGCCCCCGGGCGAGCCGTAGTTGATGAAATCGCGCAGATAGTCAAAGCCCTGCTCTTTGGTCAGATCAGGGGTCAAGGCCTTGCCCGTCGCCCCTTTACGCAAGACACCGTGACAGCCGGCACACCGCTGGAAATAGATTTCGTTGGCGCGCTCGAATTCCGCTTTGCTCAGGACCGGCACGCCCTCCTTGGTGCCTGGTTGGTCAACTTGCTGCTCCTTCAACACATCCAGGCTCGGCTCGTACTGCCCGCCCGGAGTGGTTTCATGTTTCTTGATATCAGTCTGCTGCGCGGATGCGGGGTTCGACAAACCAAACCCGATGGCCAGCGGCAGTGCCAGACCGGTCAAGATCGTCGTCGTCTTCATTAGGCTCGTAAAAGTCATGGCCCTCTCCAATGTGAATTGTTGCCGGGAAAAATTGGCATCAGGGAAGCGGACTTGCCTTGACTTTTATCAAGCTCTGGGGCGCTAGCGGTTGTCGGCGTTGGCCTGACTCGCTTGATGGAAGTCAAGGCTCTGCAGTTTTTGTTTGAGCTTAATCCGCAGCATGTTGAGCAAGACACCTGCGTCCCGGATCACGGGAGCGCTCCTGGCGATGATGCTGTTGGTCGGAGCGCAGCTGCCGGCGTGGAGCGCTCCGGTGTCCATGTCCAACGAAGAGTTGCGCACGCTGGCAGCCGATCTATTTGCAGCGAACCCCGAGCAGATCACCGTCGCGCAACCAGCCAGCAGACCGCCAGTGATACGCGTTGAACGCGATGGGGCACTTACTGGTTATCTGGCATCTACTTCATCGGTTATCGGATCGGTCGGTTATTCAGGCAAGCCGATCGACATCATGATTGCCGTCGATAAGAACGCGACCATCGTCGGAGCCAGATTGTTGAGCCAGAGTGAACCGATTTTGACAATCGGCATCTCTGAGAAAGATATCGCCGAATATGTCGGAGGCTTTGCAAAGATACCCCTTGGACGCACCGAGGCGGGTGGCGGATCATCGCAAATTCCTGATGCCATTACCGGCGCGACCATATCCAGTGGGGTCATCCGCGACGGCATCATCCGAACCGGGCGTAGCGTGGCACTCGCCTACGGCCTGCTTTCAACTGGCACGCTGCGGCGCATCGACATGACCGGCTTTGTTGAAGCCGGTTGGAACGATCTTCTGTCGACGGGTGCCCTGGCGCACCGCCCCATCACGATGGGCGATGTCCGCCGCGCCCTTCAAGACGCGCAATTCAAAGCCAATGTCGGCGGATCAGAGGAAACCTTCATCGATCTGTACTACGGACTCCTGACGCCGCCGCAAATCGGCCAAAATCTGCTTGGCAAACGCGCCTATGGCGCCCTCATTTCGCGATCTGGCACAGGCGATCACTCCATCCTGGTGGCCGCGAACGGGCTTTACTCCTTCAAGGGAACTGCCTGGCGCAAATCGGGTGTATTCGAACGAATCGAACTTCACCAGGAAAACCGTTCAATCCGGTTGACGCGCGACGGCTACCAGAACGTCCTCGAATTATCAGCTGCCGACGCGCCTTCATTTCGCGAAATCGCCATCTTCACTGTGCCTGCGGCCAGCCAGTTCGATCCAACACGTCCCTGGCGCCTATCGCTGTTGGTGTCATCTGAAGCCGAAGCCGGCGCGCGGCTGACCACCGCTTTCCCGCTCCATTATGCACTACCAGACCAGTTCACGCGGGCCACGGCCGGCAGCAGTTCCCTCGCCCAGGATGAACCGCTGTGGCAGCAAAATTGGCGTGCCCGGATCCCGGCCATTGTCGTTTTGTGCGTGATGTTGCTGGTGCTTGCTGCAGTTCTTGTGTTTGAGGATTTCTTTGCAAGCCGCATTCGTCTGTATCGTGTCGGCCGGGTGATCTTCCTTGCCGCGACATTGTTCATTCTCGGTTGGGTGCTCGGCGCGCAGCTCTCGGTGGTCCATGTCCTCGCCTTCGCCCAGGCCATTCGCACCGGGTTCCAGTGGGAAACCTTCCTGCTCGATCCGCTGATTTTCATCTTATGGAGCGCGGTGGCGATATCGCTGCTGTTCTGGGGCCGTGGGGTATTCTGTGGCTGGCTGTGCCCGTTCGGCGCGCTGCAGGAACTCTTGAACACGGCGGCAAGAAGTCTCGGCATACGCCAGATCGAGATTCCTTTCGGGCTTCACGAACGGCTTTGGACAATCAAATACATCTTGTTTATCGGGCTGTTTGCCCTGTCGCTGCACTCGATTAGCCAGGCTTTCGTGTTTGCGGAAATCGAGCCTTTCAAGACGACATTGACTATGAGATTCGCACGCGAATGGCCGTTTCTCGTTTATGCCGGCGGAATTCTTATCGCCGGACTTTTCATCGAGCGGGCCTATTGCCGCTATCTGTGTCCACTGGGCGCAGCACTGGCGATACCCGCCCGGCTACGCATGTTCGAATGGCTCAAGCGGCGCCCGCAATGTGGGCGCGAATGCCGCATTTGCGCGGTACGCTGCACGGTACAGGCGATCCACCCGGACGGCCACATCAATCCCAACGAATGCATTCATTGCCTCAGGTGTCAGACCAATTACTTCGATCCGGCCACCTGCCCGCCACTCAAGGCACGCGCACAACGGCGTGCGGCGTACCGCGCTGCACGTGCTGAAGCCAGCAATAGGGGGCAGCACAATGAATAATTCAGGCCTGACAAGACGCCGAACAATAACAATCATGGCTGCAACCTGCGCCACTGCATTTGCAGCCTTACCTTCGGTGCAATCGCGCCATGAATGGAATGGCACGGCACTTGGCGCTGAGGGT
>JAEKFU010000374.1 GCA_016522385.1 Pseudomonadota bacterium | reverse complement strand
CCGTCGGCTCAAAGGGGATTTGGCCCAATTTAGACATTCTCGCTAGCCTGGATGTGAGACCCACAGCACCAGCGACGCTGTCTATTGCCGGGAGATTGATCTGCTGCGACTGTCGGCCTGTGTAGCGGCGTGCGCTATCACTACTGCGATATCTTCTTTATATTCGCATAGCACCTACTTTTGGCATATCGTCCGAATCCAGAATTCTTCCCGAACTTTCCATAAAACCATTTGCGTTGGCCGGTCGTCCCTTTGAATTTGAAGGTCCCATCCGCATTCAGCTGGCCTCGATTGGCGTACAGCTTGCCATTTCGCACAGAGAGATTGAAAACCAGCACTGAATTGCCACAAAGCGAAGCTGGCTTGGTAAACTTCCAGAGCCCGTCATATTGGCTTCGGCCACTCTTTGTTGCTGCGCCTCGAAGATTGGCATCCTCCACTTCCGCCGGACATACACGAGCCTTGCGGTCACTTAGCTCTTTCAGCACATCCTGACTGGGGTCAAGGTTGGCGAAACGCAACTTTGCGTGGCGAGCGAACGCTTGGAGAGCACGTCGGCTCTTAGCACCCCACGCACCGTCCGGTCGTCCCGGGTCGCAGCCGACTCGCTGCAAATGCTGCTGGATCTTCAGGGCCAGTGCTTCATGACCGACAAGATCTTCTGGTTGTGGCGGTGATTGCGTTGCCGGAGGCAGTTTCGCCAGCTTCTGATCCCTCTTTAGTGCTTGTTGCTTTAGAGTTTCGAACTCCTCCCGCTGGCGTTCCAACTGCGCCTTCAATTGTGCAATCTGAGTGGCAGACTGATCCTTCTGCTCCAGCTTTTTGCGAAGCGCTTCGAGTTGTTCCTGAACATCGCTTGACTGAGGCAACGCCGTCGTCGTGACTGCTTCGGGGACCTTCAGGTAGATTTCGTTTCCCGGCAGCGAGCCATAGGTGAACGGCTGCTGGCGCCTGTTGGTCGCGGCCATGACACTGTCACGCACCTTGCGGAACAGGAACTGTATTTCAAGCCCAGGCTGTTCGAGATGCTTCAACAACGCTGTCGTGTACGGGCTGTTGCGCCCATCACCGTCATCGGCAGTGGTGCCTTCCTTGGCAGCAAAGCTGACCAGAGTGCCAACCTCGGGTTCAACGCGGGCAAGACCACGCCCGATGGCACGTTTGCCCGAGGACATCTTCATTGAGGCGGCAAACGGGTTGTTGCGGCAGGAATCGAGCAACACCAGCTTCAGCACGCTCGCACCATCAACGGCATTCATCACAAGATCGAGCGGCACCGCTTCATAGTCGATGTCGAGATCCGATTTCAGCTCTGCATCCACTGGAATGACATAGTTGTGCTTGTTCACCTCCATGCCGTGGCCGGCATAATACACAACGGCAAAGTCGGCCCGTGCGGCCTGCCGGCTGAAGTCACGCAAGGCACGGCGCAGGACGCCATAGGTCACATCGTTCTCGATGCGCACCTCAAATCCCAGGCGCTTCAGCGCATTGGAAATGTCGGTGGCATCATTGACAGGATTGGGCAGGCGCGAGACGTGCTGATAGCTGGAATTGCCGATCACCAGTGCGACGCGCTCGGCGGCCACGGCATGCGGCAGAGCAACGAAGATCAAGGAGACGGCCAACAAGGCCCGCACGATCAACAGTGCCATCATCACCTCCTGCGGTGGATGGGCTTAGATCTTGGCGAAATACACTATCACGTGACCAACGATGCGCAAATGGACCGAGTCTGAGCACTATCACTCGGGTCGCCTTAGCGGCCGAGAGGCAGGTCTTATTACTGCGCATCTAGCACTTGCCGCTGGCCGCCCATTGTCATGCTCCAATTGCTTCCTTGCCGTCTGTCTCATGGTGGAAATACAATTGGAACGCCACGATAGCTGGCAGGTCCGGTTCGGGTCGACGACTACAATTGACCGAATGCAAGCGAATGACCTTTCCTGGCACTGAATGCCCGTGCGCGCCCACGGCTAGACTTCCGTTTTGCCTTCAGCTTCGAACGTATTCCGCGCCGTCGCAACACGGTCTTCTTTTTTAGCGCAAAATCACCGTCATGCTGCGACGGCAAAACTTCTGCTTGGGGCCAACTTGAGACGTTCCAGCCTACGGCCTGAAGAGTCTGTTACCGGCCTCTAAGCAGACGGTACCGCTGCCATAACGGACATCAAATCTCGAATGTCGGTTATGGGGTGAACGGCGGACTCAATTCAAATGGGGACTACACTTCCGCTTGGTGCCATCAACGGACTCTCGCTACTCGTCAATACCAGCCGCAATTTTTGCACATCGCGATGCCGGTGGATGGCCGATTGCCGGTCATACGAACAGGTTACCTTGTTCGTATACACTCGATTGGATTTAGTGTACTCTCACTTCCACCTCTGGAGCCTTGCGCCACAAAATTGAACCTCAATCAAATGGCGCGACGGCAATGATCCCGCTTCCAAACAATTGGAAATGCTCGACAGGTGCAGGACGAAGCGCGTGCAATTGTGGTTTCTGCCTTTCGCAGGGCCGCCCCGATAAGCTGGTTAAGAGTCATGGCATTGAATTTGATCGCGGAGCGTAACAGCTTTAAGCCGTTGAGAGGACATCGACAGCCTGATTTTGGAACAATTGCCGCGTCTAACCGTCAGTCAGACAGTCAACACATCCCGATTTCGCAACGTCAAACAATCATCACGGTTGGGCAATCGCATTGCCGTTGGCCGATTGGCGATCCGCAAGAGAGCAGGTTTTATCTCTGCGGTGCCAAGACAGGTGCCAAGGAAAGTTATTGTCCTCATCACATGCAGATCGCTTACCGGATCTAGCGTGACAGCGATCAGGCAGAAATAGGGCCGCGCGATCGGCGTCGCGAGGATGTTCGCAGTTCTTGAATCAAAACCGCCGGGGGATGCCCCCGGCGGCTTCCAATCTCGATTTCCTCTAATGGAGGTTATTGAGCAAGCTGAACGTTGGTTGCCTGCTTGCCGCGACCGCGCTTGTCGTCCTCGACGTCGAAGGTGATCTTGTCGCCTTCGTCAATGCTCGGAATGCCAGCGGCTTCCAGAGCGGTGGCGTGGA
>JAEKFU010000184.1 GCA_016522385.1 Pseudomonadota bacterium | reverse complement strand
GCTATGGTGAAGAACAGGATCATCACCAGGACCAAGAGGATGTAAGTCTTCACAGTCATGAGGGCTAACGCGAACACGCGCTTGCGCCAGTGTGTATTGCAGGAGATATGTTGTTTGTCGCGAAGATCTCAAGATGCGCTATGTACCCTAGCGGCACGCTGACGGCCTGACCAATCACCCGAAACATTCTTTCTATGCGCACAAGACGGCGTGTGCGAGACAGTCGTCGGGTGCCCTGCGGCAAGGCATGATCACGCGCTCATACTGCATTTGGGGCGCATGATCGCCAGGTGCATGATGGCGATTGCTCAGCAAATAAAGAATGGGGCTGTCGACCCAATCTGCTTTCTCGTCGTGCACCGTCAGACTGCTTTCGAACGACGGATCGTGGAGATCAAAGCTGCCGATCAATTCGGTTAAATTGCGCTGGCCGATGATTTGAGCGGTGGGTTGAGTGCGGCCCTATGCCCACGAAAGCGGGTTATGATGAACGATCCGAGAAACTACAGCTGCCTCCGGCCAAACTGCCATGAAACCAGGTGCAGCCGTTGACAATCCGAAAGCTATGACGTCGATAATTGACTAGACGTTCGCGTACTGACAATCGGAGGGACTGGCCATCACCGAAATTGTTGACCTTCTCGTCCAGGCGGATGTGCTCTATCCGATGACCGAGGAGAATGGGATCCTCCTGGACGGCGAAGTCGCCGTTCGCGGGGACCGGATCGTCTATGCGGGTCCGAGCCGGCCAGAAGGGACATGGTCGCCAACAAAGAAACTCTCCGGAAACGGCAAAGCCGTCCTGTCCGGTTTCGTAAATTGCCACAGCCATGCTGCTTCGCTCGTTTTCCGCAGCCAGAGCGACGACGGTGCCGGAGGTGCTGCACTCTACACCGTGGCGTTTAGGGCCGAAAAGGACATTACGCCTGACCAGTGGCGCGATCTTGCAGTTCTCGGTGTCATCGACATGGTCAAGGCCGGAATCACCACGATCAACGATATCTGGTATGAGCCTGAGGCGCTGGCCGAAGCTTGCGTGCAAGCCGGGCTCAGGGCTCAAATCGCCTACAAGATATTCGATGTGCGCCTGGAGGAACTGTACCGGCAGGACTATACCCGATATCCCAAATACGGTGAGGAACGCCTTAAGCGAGGGGTGGCGTTGGTGGAGAACTGGCATGGTCAAAAGGGCGGATTGATTTCTGGGCGCATCGGCCCGCACGCGACAGACACCTGTTCAATGGGCCTGCATAAGGAGGCGGTCGCCGAAGCGCGCCGGCTTAAGGTCGGCTGTCATACCCACGTCGCGCAGTCAAAAGGTGAGGTTGACTACATCGCTAGTGAACATGGCAAAGGTCCGGCAGAATACCTGTTGGACATAGGTGCACTTGATAGAAACAGCGTCGTGGCCCATCTCACCTTTGCCACACAAGGCGACCTTGATGCCGTCAGCCGGGCAGGGGCCCGTAATGCCCATTGTGCTACGATCTATCCAAGACGTGGTGTCTATCCCGACATACCGTCGATTGACAGCCGCGGCATATCCTGGGGCCTCGCTACCGACTGGATGATGAACGATCCCTTCGAGGCGATGCGAAATGCAATGAATGCCTTGCGTTTGCGTCAGGGCACATTCGAAGCGTTGAGCAGCAAACAAGCCCTCGATCGTGCGACTGCTGCAAGCGCCGGTGTCCTCGGCCTTGACCGTGACATCGGCAGACTGGCAGCTGGCTACAAGGCCGACCTGATTCAGATCGATATCGACCAAGCCCATCTTGCACCCTTTTATGCGGACTACGCTTCAATAGCATATTATGCGCGGGCCTCAGACGTGGTCACCAGCGTGATTGACGGTAAAGTCGTGATGGAAGACCGACGCGTGCTTGGGATTGACGAAGCTGATGCGCTGGCACAAGTTCGCCGGCACCTGCCTGGTTGGGCTGCATTGATGCAAAAACTCGGCGGCACAAGCCATCCCGGACTTTGCGCTTGCGGGCATCAATGAATAGCATTGCTCTGCATTAGGGAGTGGTGACAATTCGTAATCAGTGGCTCAACAAATCCAATGCCCGCTTCTGGGCCCATAACAGCCCCTAGGACAGAAGGCTTTGCAGATGCAGCGTATGCTTGTTGTCGGCGGTTGCGGCACAATCGGCAAATTGATTGTCGAAGAAATGGCGGGGGCTTACGAGATTGTGACGGCCGGCCGGTCCAGCGGCCAACAACCCGTCGATATCGCCGATGCTGCATCGATCGAGGCCATGTTCTCCACTGCCGGCCAATTCGACGCGCTCGTGTGCGCGGCAGGTATGACGGTCTTTGCCCGCATTGACGAAATCTCAGATGATGATTTGCACGCCGCGCTTGACTAGAAGCTGATTGGCCAGGTCAACTTGGTGCGTCATGCACTTGCCCACATAAACGATGGCGGCGTCATCGTATTGACCAGCGGCTGAACGAACATCCAACCTGTGCGGCGCGGCGCGGTATCGGCACTGATCAACGGCGCCCTGGATGGTTTTGTGACAGCTGCGGCGTGTGACATGCCGCGCGGCATCCGGATCAACTGCGTAAGTCCGGGGCTATTGACGGAATCCCGTGAGCGCAGTGGCCACAAGTTTCCAGGGTTCAAAACAGTTGACGGGGTTGATGTCGCACGCGCCTATCATCGCTGCGTCGCCACCGGAATCACCGGTTGCGTGATCCATATCCATTGAAGCCCAGCAGCGATCCAATCGACATCAGGTCTTCTGCGATTAGCAACTATATACGGCCTGGCGTATGGTCGTTCCTGCAAAGCATACGTCAGCCCAGGCTTGATGAAACGTCGGCGTTTGACCCAAGGCGTAAGTTGGATTGGCTGGGCGAAGAAACCTCATTGCCACACGAGCAGCGAACTGCCACAACTATCTGGTTACAGTGAGCCATGAAGGTATTGGGTGGGCCATCTTGCGATCTGAAGCAGAGACACTGGGGGCGAACGAACTGGAGCGCCATCGACAGGCTGCATGGCAAGTACAAGCACCGTACGTCTTTAAGAATTCGCCTTTCTATCAAGAGCTGTGGGACGGTGCTTCCCCGCCATCGAATCTGCAGGATTTGCCTGAGCTGCCGTTGATGGACAAGGTGCAACTCAGGCTGGCGCAAGCCGAACATCCGCCTTTCGGGAACTACTTGGCCTCTTCGATGTCGACGGTGAGCCGTCTGCATCGAACGTCCGGCACAACCGGCCAGGCCATGAACTTGGCCCTGTCGGCGCGCGACTGTGACATCATGGAAACAGTAGGGGGTCGCAGCCAGAGTGCAGCAGGCCTGACAGCTGATCATACGGTTGTGCATTGCCTCAACTACCAGATGTGGATGGGTGGCGTTACGGATCACATGACACTGGAACGGACCGGCGCGACGGTGGTGCCGTTTGGCGTTGGCAATACGGAGCTTTTGATCCGTACGATCCGCGAGATCGGCATCACCGCGATTTCCTGCACCCCGTCCTATCCGGCTGTCCTGGAGCGCGTGCTGGGGGAAAGGTTCCCAGGGCTGTCGCCGGCTGATCTTGGCCTGAAGCTTGGACTGTTCGGAGGCGAGGCCGGGCTTGACGATCCCGCATTGCGGGATCGCATCCGTAACACCTGGGCGATGGAACCACGCAATGCGAACTATGGTGTGTCGGACGTTTTTTCCAATTTTGCCGCACAATGCGAGTACGACACGCGCTTGCACTTTCTTGCATCCGATGTGCTCTATCCCGAACTGATCAATCCCGAAACAGAACAACCGCTACCGCTGGAAGCCGGACAGGAAGGCGAGCTGGTTCTCACTCATCTGCTTCGCGACTGCCAGCCGCTTGTGCGGTTCCGCACGAGTGACATCATTGCGATCGACGCCACCGAGCCATGTGAATGTGGACGCACCGGCATACGCTTTCGTGTTGTGGGCCGCAACGATGACATGGTTGTCGTACGCGGGCTAAACCTGTTTCCGACCATGGTAGCGAAGGTGCTGACCGGTTTTGCCGAGTTGTCCGGCGACTACCGCATCGTGCTTGAAACCAAACCACCTTACGATCTGCTCCCATTGCAGGTGGAGTTGGCCAAAGGGCACAACGAAGCCGGTGATCTTGCGGGCCGTGTTGCCAGTGAAATCAAATCCCATCTCGGCGCAACGGCCAGTGTGCGCGTGGTTGCGGCTGGCACCTTTCCGGTTACGGAGGGCAAGACACGCCGCGTTTTGAGGACATACCAATGAGCTGTTACGAGTATGGGACCGTTCTGAGTACGGGTGATGATCAGGGGGTGCGCACGATCTCTCTCAACAGGCCTGATTGCCTAAACGCGATGAACCTGGAACTCATCCAGGATGTTGCCTGGGCCTTTGACGATGCCAATGCGGACCGCGCGACGCGTGCCATCATTTTCACCGGCGAGGGGAGGGCGTTTTGTGCTGGCGATGATCGAAACAGCCACGTTCACCCGGAAAGCGAAGCCGAGGCCCGTGCGCTTGTCGATGCCATCCAAAGGGCAACCCACGCAATCGTCTTTGGCGCAAAGCCCGTCGTTGGTGCGATAAATGGCTGGGCGGTCGGTGGCGGTTTTGAATGGGCGATCAATTGCGACTTCCCCATCTGGGCGCAAAGTGCCAAGGGCTTCTTCCCCGAAGTATCGCTCAACTTGTTTGTCACCGGCGCGGTAACCTCCCTTTTGCCAGCCCTGGTCGGCCTGAACAAGGCGCGTGAGATGCTGTTCTTTGGTGAGCGCTACACCGCTTCGGAACTCAAGGACATGGGTGTGGCCTGGCGCGTTGTTGCCGACGGCGAGCTGCAGAAAGAGGCCCAGGCGGTTGCAGAAAAACTCAGCGCATTGCCGCCCCTGTCCGTCAGGGCCATGAAGCGGGTTGTGAACCAATGTGCGGCTAGTGACCTGCACCGCGCGCTTCAACTTGAGACAGACGCAACGGTTGGCGGTTTCCTCGACCCTGAAACGACGCTGCGGTTGAAGGATTTTTAGAACAACCCTGACACGCTCTAGTGGCTGCGTGCGATGCGCTCTAGCTTTTCAAGACGTGGTGGTTCGTTGCGCCACCCGGCACCATCCCGGCCGAGCTTACGACCCGCTTCAAACAACATTTGCATACGTGCCGGATCGAACTTGAGCGCATCCTTTGTGGGTGAAATCTCATCAGGAATGGCGATCATACGGAATTCGGCACCGGCATTCTG
>JAEKFU010000102.1 GCA_016522385.1 Pseudomonadota bacterium | reverse complement strand
TGCCTAGCCAGCGGGCGCAGAAACGCGGTCAAATGATTCCATATGAGAAAGACACGCTCTCTAGTGCAAGGATCAGTCAGTCACCCAACCGGCCCACCGCAGCTTTCTCGCACCACCAGTTTCGGCGCCAGCGTGATATGTCGCGGCGGCGTTTCCGGTTCGGCGAGCCGCGTCAGCAAGGTATCCGCGGCGATCCGACCGATCTTTGCCGGGTTGTCGAGTACGGTGGTCAACGATGGATGAAAGGCCATCGCTTCATCAGTGCCGCCGATACCGACTACGCCGACATCGACTCCAGGCTCAAGCCCCCGCGTCCTCAGCGCATTCATCGAGCCAAACGCCACCAGATCGTTGAAGCACACGAAACCTGTCGGTGGATCAGACCGGTCCAGAACGCTTAGCACTGCTTTGGCGCCCTCGGCCAGTATCGGCCGGCACTGCAGCCACAAATCATCCGACCACGCGATACCGGCTGCTTCGATTGCTTCACTGAACCCGGTCACACGGTCTTCGGCAACGGTAGTGCCGGGCTGGCCGCCGACCAGGACGATCCGCCGATGACCAAGCTCTAAGAGCCGGCTGGCCGCACGGCCGGTCGCCATCGCATCGGCATTGATCACTCGGTCGGCATCATCATCACCACGCAGGTGCCGCGAAATGTAGATCACCGGCATGCCGCGGCCACGCAAGGGTGCCAGCACCTCGCCGGTGACATGAGGCGGCGGCGACACCAGCAGCGCCTCGGCGCCATAGGACACAAGACTGTCGACAAATCGCGCCAGGCTCGAGGGATCCTCGCCGTGATTGTTGATGAATACCGAGATTCCCGCCGCCCCCAGGTTTTCCTCAATGGCGATCAGCATCTCGGCAAAAAATTGATGCGCGATATTGTGAAAGCTGACCCCGACAATTCGGCTGCGGCCGGTGCGCAGCGAGGCCGCGGCAAAATTGTGCACATAGCCCGACTTTTTGATCGCCGTTTGCACCAGCTTGCGGGTCTCGGAAGAAATCATCGGACTGTCTCTTAAGGCGAGCGAAATCGTTGCCGGGGACAGGCCGAGGCGCTCGGCGATCTGCTTTTGTGTCGGCGGCTTGCGGTCCATCGCTAGTCCTTGTTTTCGGCCTCGACGCCCCGCCCGATACGGGCTTCGATGATCTTCATCGCTGCCGAGAAATCGGCATCGCCCAAACCGCTGTGATCGGCCTCTTCAAACGTCTTGATCACTGCGGCAAGAGCATGGAACTTCTCATGTGGGTGCTCGACCATGTCCCACGCCAGCCGCGCATCCTTCAACATGAACTTGAGCATGAACAAGGCCGAGAAATCGCCATCACGCATGCGCGGGACACGATTCTCGAAATACCGCGAATAGGCAAACCCAGTACCCTGCGTGACGATCTCGTAGAACGTTTCGATGTCCGCACCGGTCTCAAGGCAAAGCCCCAAGGCTTCGGCCACTGTGACTGCGTGACCGGCAACAAGGCTTTGGTGGATCAGCTTCATTTGATTTCCGGCGCCGGAACCGCCGCAATGACGGATCAGCCCGCCACAGGCGGCCAGCACCGGACGAGCACGATCAAACGCATCCTCATCCCCTCCGACAACAAAGCTGATCGTGCCCTCATTGGCCTGTGTCACCGACCCAAGCATTGAGGCATCGAGATGGCTTGCGCCACGCTTCGCCAATGCCGCGTAAACCTCGCGTGTCACATCCGGACCGACGGTCGAGCAGTCGATGGTGATCGTGCCGCCGCGGATCACAGAAGCAATGCCACCCTCGCCCAGATAGACCGCGCGCAGCACGTCGTTGTTGGGCACGCAGGTCAACAGCACGTCGCTGGCCGATGCAATTTCGGCCACAGAGCCCAGCGCCTCAGCGCCTGTTTCGGCGGCCACCCGGTTGCACACCGCTTCGTTGACATCATAGGCCAACACATCGCCCGGATAGACTGCTGCCAGTCGCCGTGTCATTGGGGCCCCCATGGCCCCTAAACCGATATATCCGATCCTCATGTCAAACCTTCTGCCGCGTAGTTCCAATTTCCGGAAATTCACGGTTTACATCCCCTACTTTGCGAGTTTAAATCGATTTAGTAGACTAATGCAATTGGAGCGGAACAATGTCTGACAATCCGGTTGTCGGGTTCATCGGCGTTGGCCTGATGGGCTGGGGGATGGCCAAGAATGCCATCGAAAAAGGCTATCCGCTAAGGGTGATAGCGCACCGCAAACGCGAGGCGGTGGAAGATCTTGTGGGTCGCGGCGCTGTCGAATGTGCTTCAGCGGCCGAGATGGCGGGTCAGTGTGACATAGTCGTCTTGTGCGTCACCGCCTCACCCGATGTCGAGGCCAATGTTGCCGAAATAGTCACCACAGCAAGGCCGGGTCTGACCATAATCGACACCAGCACCGCCGACCCCGCCTCCACCGTGCGTCTCGCCGCCGAACTCGCCGCAAGCGACATTACTTTTATCGATGCTCCGCTGTCGCGTACGCCGGCCCATGCCTGGGATGGGGAACTCACCACCTATGTCGGCGGACCGTCGGAAACAATCGAAGAGATTCGCCCCCTCCTGTCGACTTGGGCCAACGTCATCATCGAGACCGGCGGGCCGGTCGGCTCCGCCCATGCCATCAAACTGATCAACAATCTTATTGGCATCGGCTACGCCGCCATTTGGTCCGAAGCCTATGCGATGGTCGAGGCGGTGGGGCTCGATACGAGGGTGCTGCACGAGATTGTTTCCAACTCAGGACTCAATTGCGGCAACTTCCAGAATTACTCGAAATACATCCTCGAGGACGATCCCAACGCCCACAAGTTCGCAATGGTCAATTGCCTCAAGGACATCAGTTACTACAACCGCCTCGCCACTAAGCACAATGCGGCAACACTCATCTCCGACGGCGTTCTGCAAACCCTCAAGCTCGGCAAGAACATGGGCTATGGCGAGCGCTACATGACACAGATGGCCGACATCTTCCGTCGGCTGAATGCGCCGAAAGAATGATGGGTTGTCACCGCTGTAGCAATACCGAATTCCCTCGGTCGCAAACGGGAGAAGGACTACCGCCCCTCTCACTTGCTCTGGCAAGACAAGATAAATGACCCTGCAGACCGGAGCGATTGCTGACGACTTTACCGGGGCGACCGATCTCGCCTCGATGCTGACCCGCGGCGGCCTGTCGACAGTACTGCAACTTGGCGCACCGGATCCGACAGAGCCCTGCCCCGACGCCGATGCAATCGTGGTTGCCTTGAAATCCCGAACTGCGCCACTTGATGAGGCCCTGTACGACACCTTGCGTAGTTGGCATTGGATGGCGGCTGCCGGGGCCAGGCAGTGCTACTTCAAATACTGCTCAACCTTTGATTCAACGCCTGAGGGCAATATCGGGCCGGTAGCTCAAGCATTGATGACGGCAACCGGCGCAGCACAGACCGTCTACACCCCGGCTCTTCCCGAGAATGGCCGCACCGTCTATCAAGGCAAGCTTTTTGTCGGCAATCAGTTGCTGTCGGAGTCCGGCATGCAGAACCATCCGCTCACCCCGATGAGCGATCCCGACCTTACCCGCGTGCTAGCGGCCCAGCTGTCAGATGGCAGCACGGTTGGGCTTGTGCCCTGGGAAATCGTGCAACAGGGCGCAGCGGCGATCCGCGCCTGCCTGGCGGCATTGGCACAGGATGGCATTGCCCATGTGATCACCGACGCACTAACGCAGAACGATATCGACGCTCTCGCCGAGGCGGTGCGCGATATGCCACTGGTCACGGGCGGATCAGGGCTCGGCCTGTCTCTCGCCCGACTGCTGGCGCAAGACAGCGCTGTATCCATCCGTCCGCTGCCCGAGGTGGGCGGACCTACCCTCATGCTGTCCGGCTCCTGCAGCGCGGCGACCAATGCTCAGGTTACGAGATGGCGAGCTGACGGCGGTACGGTCCTTGGAATCGATCCGCGCCAGATTGTCGACAGGCAAGAGCTTGCCGACAACGTTATGTCGCAAATCGCCGATACGTCACTACTGGTCAGCTCAAGCCAACCGCCGGAAACGGTCCGCGCCATTCAAGATGAGCTTGGTGCCGAACGAGCCGCCCAAATTGTCGAGAATACACTGGCCCACTTGGCGACCTGTGCCCGGCAACAGGGGGTCCGCCGCTTTGTCGTCGCCGGCGGCGAGACATCCGGCGCGGTGGTCAAGGCACTCGGTGCCGAGCGTCTGATGGTTGGGGAATCGATCGCGCCCGGCGTACCGTGGTGCGCAACTTTGGGGTCGGAACCGATTGCTCTTGCCCTCAAGTCTGGCAACTTTGGCACCGAGACCTTCTTTCGAGACGCCCTGGAGACCGCACCATGAACCCGGCTGAAGCGACCATTCGCGAGAATATCTGCCTGATGGCAAAGTCCCTGTTCGACCGCGGCTACGGCTGCGGTTCATCCGGCAACGTCTCGGTTCTCACCGAAAGCGGGATGATCATCTCGCCGACTAATTCGTGCATGGGACGGCTCGATCCAGCTCGTTTGTCGATGGTCGGCCTTAGCGGTGAGCATATTTCGGGCGACAGACCGTCAAAGGAGGCGTTCCTCCATCTAGCCATGTATGCCGAACGTCCGAAAATGACCGCCGTCGTGCATCTCCATTCGACCCATTCTGTCGCGGTCTCCTGCCTTGCCGAGATCGATCCGCAGAACGTGCTGCCGCCGATCACGGCCTATTATGTCATGCGCATCGGCACGTTGCCGCTCGTGCCCTATTTCCCGCCCGGCGACAAGGCACTCGCCGGTGCCGTACGTGATGTCGCAAAGCACCACCATGCCATGTTGCTCGCCAATCATGGGCCCGTCGTTGCCGGCACTTCGCTCGATGCCGCGGTCTATGCCGCCGAAGAGTTGGAGGAAACCGCGAGGCTCTATCTGTTGCTGCGTGGCGAACAGACCCGCTATCTGACACCGCAACAGGTTTCCGACCTACACGCGCGATTCTCGACGTGATGAACATTGCTGCTGACGGTCGCGATCAGATGTCTTTTGTCACGCATGCGCCTCCAGGAATGCGTGAATTTCGCGTTCTGCCAATGGCCAGCACGGGTCATTTTCTGTGATGTCATGATTGTTGCTGTCATAAGCAATGAACCTTGCATTAGGGATTCCTGCCGCCATTCTGCGCCCCTGTTCGATAGGTTGCATGCGGTCGCCTTTACAGTGAAGCACAAGACAGGGAGCTTGCACTTTGGGAAGAAGGTCGGTGACGTCAATATTGTCGATCACCTCTCTGTACCGTCCGAGGTTTTCC
Organism: Pseudomonadota bacterium; assembly: GCA_016522385.1. Taxonomy (GTDB): domain Bacteria; phylum Pseudomonadota; class Alphaproteobacteria; order Rhizobiales; family Aestuariivirgaceae; genus JABDJG01. The sequence continues at coordinate 298 of JAEKFU010000102.1, read as the reverse complement.
GGCGAAATCATTTCACGCATATCCACTGCGTAGCGCCGCCGGTCCTCTCTGCTCGCGACGGGGATAATATGCTCTGCAATTAGGTCGCGAAGCGACGGGTAATCATCATCCCACCCCGCGGCCATCATGGCCCGCATGGCTTGCGCCCGCTCCTGATCCTTCTTGGATTTTCGCTTGCCGCGTCCGACCGGAAAGCCGCCGATCATAACGATGGCTGAGACCCGCTCGGGGGCCCGCGTTGCAAAAGCCGCCGCGATCGCACAGCCTTGCGAGATAGCCATGATGGGCGCTCGATCAA
>JAEKFU010000067.1 GCA_016522385.1 Pseudomonadota bacterium | reverse complement strand
ACATATGACAGGCGAAACAGAACACGTCCTCGACCCGCATTGATCTGTGTCGCGCCCGAAGCAGCCTGCGTCATGACGTTTCCCTCAATTCGTGTTCCGGCTTCGTGCCCATCAAGTTGTCGTGGTCGGGGGAATGTATCAAGTCTACACCACTGCTTCCAGGCCAGCTACCGCGCCAACAATGAACCAGCGGTGGCCATGAGACACTTGGCTGAGCATGAAGATGGCCACCGGCCGAGGTCACGGTTGTTTTCCCGGAGTGATCCCAATCTACTTGGAGCGCGCGATTAGCGGTTGGGATCACCATCCAGCTTTGTTGGTGCAACAACTAACATGTTTAAACACCTCGGAAAAGGCGCCAACGAGTACTTGCAACCCTACCTGAATAGAACTGCGCCCTGACTACTCCGGCCGTGATGGCGGGCGATGGTGTCCACTATCCGGGTCCATCGATGGCAAACTTCTAAATCTTCGTTGCCGGCATGCAGCGGCGCAGCTCTTCTATGTAGGGTTCACCGAAATTGGTCCCGGGCTCGCGGTCGTAACAGAACAGTGCGACGATGCGCCTGCGCCTGCCATGGACCGGGCTGACGCGGTGCAGAGTTTGATCGCCCTGGAACACATTGAGATCGCCGACAGACAATTCGGCGCACTGCACATCTTCCGCCTGGCCTTCGAAAACCGCGGCGACGGCATCGTAGTTTTCATCCTGATCGGTGCGGATATAGGGCACGTATTCGAAATGCCCGCCGCCTTCGGGCCGCTGCAAGAGCACGGAGAACACAACGTCATTGCTGTCGAAGTGCCACCCATCGACGTCGCCTTCGCATGCGATCTTTGACGATAGGGCCAGATGCGGACATTCGCTGCGGTAGAAGGTGTCATAGCCCATCAACCGGCGCAGGAATTCACGCAGCGGTTCCCAGCAATAGAGCCTGCGCAACGGCGAGTCGTTGGAGATCTGATGGTTCAGCACCTGGTGGTAGCGTGACAGATGGGTGGTGGCACGCGGATGCCCGGTCGGCCAGGCATTGCCATCAAAGGTGTAGCAGTATCTCTCCGCCTGATACCGGCATGCCGCCGGCACAAGCGCTTCAAGTTCGCCCGCCATGGCTGCGACTGCCTGCGACCGCACGAAGCCAGGCAACGTGAACAACGCCCGGTTCTTAAGCGCTGCGCGCCCAGCGCACAGCAGCGCGTGCTCAGCGACGCTGTCTGGCCGGTGCAGCGGATAGCGATCCAGATCAACGATGTCTGCAATATCGTCCAACGCCATCGACAAGCCCTCTAGGGTCTGTTGAGTATCAGGGTTGCGGTGCTGGCGTGGCCCAATTTGTCTGTGGCTAGCTTTGAGCGGCGCTGTAGGGTCGCGCCCCCTTCAAGTCGCTCAAAGTGACGTCCACAGGCAAATTGGGCCGCCTCCTTTCATGATTTGACAGGATTGGCCCATCTTCAGGGGTGTTCGTCGTCGAATATGCCAGCATGTCCTTCCTCCTCACACCCCTCAAGCTGAACCCATCCTGTCAAACCAGCGCCACAACCCTGATACTCAACAGACCCTAGAGCGTTTCTCTAAAGTGCCAATTCCGGTCATTGCCCGACAGGTGCTTGCTCATAAATTGCGCCTGCCGCAAGTTCCCCGCATCGGGGTCAAGGCTAACTCTGAACCTGGTCCCAATTTAGGGGGAAAGTCATAAACGATATGACATGCTGACCGCACGGCTTCACAATCAGTGTGATTCGATTCATGAAAGTTTCAGAAAATATATCGCACGTGCTCTGCGGAATGCGCCGGCTGATGCGCTGTAGGCCACTGTTTTTGATGCTGATACTTCTCGCCGGTTGTGTTTCACGGCACGACGACGGGACAGTGGTTTCCTTTCGATATGAATTCTGGGTGCCGCTGCTTGAGTTTGTCGGTGGCGGGGCAGCGGTTCTTGCAGGCTTGGCAATTACAGGACGCATGCGTTGGGCGCTGATTATTGGAGGGTTCGTTTGTGCCGTCGGGTTCGCTCCGACCGCGGCATTGACACGCGTTTGGGTGACGACTGACGGGTTCGTTGTCCGCAACGGAATTTGGGGGATGACTGCGAATGCCGACCTTCAGTTCGATGACATTGCCAGCATGCGTGAGATCACGAAACAAGTTCTCGGGTCAAGGGCGCAACCACGGGACCAGCTCAATTTGAGTGTTCAACTTGTCAACGGCGAAACTGTTCAGATCCCGGTGGCCAATGACGTTCTGCGGGAAGCTTCGAAAGAGATTTCCTCGCGTTTTGCCGCTCAGCGGTAGATTGCAGAATCTTCGAGATCCTAAATCACTCTCGAATCTGCGGCGCCACGACCAGAGCGGTTCAGGTTGAGTCGTACGCCGAGCCAAATGACTACTGTGGGTCAACTGTCGGTTGCTGGGGGTACAGCGGACCCCCTACGAAACGGGCCTACACTTCCGCTAGAGCGGTCATATTGCGGGATCAGATTTGACGACTACTTGGAGCCCTGCAAGAGATAGCTAGGCTCTCATGGCGGCCAGAATGGGACTCATTTAAAGCTCGGCAAGTTCCGACTGAAGTCGGGTGGATCAGGCAGATCGATTTTTACCTTTGTGTTGCAGATCCCGTCGTGGATTTTGTTGTATGCTGGCAGGATCGATTTTCGCTTGCATTTGTTCTCAAAGCTCTGGTTGGCGAGTTGTTCGTCCGTACCTAATGCCAGCGCATCACTCGCATGGTCTCTGAACATCTGCCAGATTGGAATGTCGCCGACCGGTGAAACCGCATCAACGGCAAGGAAGGTAGCCAGGAATGCAAATGTAGCCATGCGAACCATTTCAAAGAACCCCAACTGATCGGAATCTGGCTAGTGAACTCCCGTCTATCAGATATGGGTAAATAC
>JAEKFU010000057.1 GCA_016522385.1 Pseudomonadota bacterium | reverse complement strand
ACAAGCCAGCCTGACATTGGCGGTTGCACCTACCCGATCAAGGACCGCTCGTTCAGTGTCAGTAGCAGGCGGTTGCGCCTCGAGCCCTTCCAAAACCCGCACCCGGCATGTCGAGCATCTGGCCCGGCCGCCACACACCGAGGCATGCGGCACATCATGCGAGCGGCTGACCTCAAGCACCGTGGCGCCCGGTGCGACGGCTGCGACCAACCCACCTGGATAAGTGATCCTGATTTTCGGCAACAGACGGTTCGTGGTGATACGTATGATGTGAAACACGACAAAGGCTGCGATGAGGCCCAAATAGCCCCAAAACGCGAAATCTATGAGGTCAGTAATGTCGAATACTGTTGGCTTGTGAACGGAGAGGAAAACTCCTGAACCTCGCGGATGGCGCGTCCGGCGACTGAAAAGCCGGCATAGCTCATTACCGGTATAATTATTGCCGCAGCAAAAATTACAGGTAGTGCGCGCTGATACCATGGTCTCATGGCAAGCCAGACATGCAGTCCGATACAGCCATGTACCCAGACCAGCGTGATCAATGTAAACTGGTCGATCGCGAAGTTGGGCCAAAGCACGAACAGTGCGTATACGTAGTTGTCATTGACGCCGTAAAGTTCGTGCGCGAACCGCATACCTATGATGTGTTTGAACAACAGCAACGGGATACAGATGCCGAACAGCAACTGGATGGCTTCGGACAGTTTCATCTGCAACACGCGGCGACGCGCAAAGCGCCTTAATCCTAGGGCGATATGAACAATCAGGCTGGTCGCCAGAATGATCGTGCCCGGCCAGCTGCGGGTGATCGCAACCCGGAGGACGCGCACGTCTTCCATGACATCGATTGATATGAGCCCGAGGGCATGATTCAACAGGTGCGTCGCGGCGAAGGCGAACAGGACGACGCCAGTTGTGACGCGAACCAGGCGCACGTTCCAGAAGAATTGCGACCTCACGAGTGGGGTCGGAGTGGACGCTTCTGTCATCGCCACCAACTATACGGCAAGGCGGTCGTTGGCAATATTCACGGTTGGTCGAGCATTGCGTGAACCGCGACAAAAGCATTGAGATGCCAGCCCGATTAACCCACGATGAACGACACAGGCAGGAGCCGTCCATCCTGCATTGCCATGGCCTGCATGAGGCCGAGCCAAGAATCGTGCAATTCGTACCAGCGAGTCGATACCGATCATCGACAAATTCGGGTGCCTTTGCTTGCAGCCAGATCAACGCATAAATCATTGCGGCGGTTCTGGCACACCGGACAATTTGGATGCAGTCGGTACGGAATTCTTCGCGCGGATGAATTGACCAGAGACACGACTAAGCGATGTCGTGGTATTGCCCACGATAGAACAACAGCGGCGTACCCTGCGGGTCGAAGTCGAACTTGACGACTTCGCCCAGGAAGATCACATGATCACCACCCCTGTAAGTATTTGCGACCTTGCATTCGAAAACGGCAAGCGATGTCGGCAGAATCGGGCAACCGGTCTGGCCCAGTTCATAATCGATGGCCTGCCATTTGCTGCTCCTTGCCGTTGCGAACTGATTGGACAGATGTTCCTGGCCCTTTCGCAACACGTTGACCGCGAAGTGATCTGCACTCATGTAGGCTTTTAGCGAATGCGCCTGTTCCCCGAGGCTCCACAGGATAAGTGGCGGATCAAGTGAAACTGAATTGAACGAACTGGCAGTGTTGCCGATCAACTCCCCTCCTGGCCCGATCGTAGTGATCACCGTCACTCCAGTGGCAAAACATCCAAGACAACGGCGAAACGCCTGTACATCAATTGTCGAAGTGGAACTTGTCACGCTGCTCTGTCATCTCCCCTGCGCGGATGGGTCGGCTCGATTGATCCCGGGCCGATCAGTTACTATCAACATCAAGCCTTCATCAACAAGCACGAAAATCAGCCGTAGCACATGCAACATGTCAGCGATGAAGAATTGAAACGGCAGTTTCTGGGCTGGCAATGCCGGATCCGGCAGATGGCCATGCGGCAACATGGGGGGCGTCCCAGTTCGGGAATGGCGCCCAAGGCCCTGGACAAGAAAGGTGCCGTTCTCATTGATGCACTGATTGTGTTGCTGATCCCAAAAGAGCCAGAAGATCTGACCAAATTCTTTCAGTTTCAGATCCAAAAGTCACCTGATCCGAAACAATCCTACGAAGCCGCGCTGAAGCTGTTGCAAAGCGACTATTTTCGCGAATCGAAGAGTTTTTCAGATCAGCTGGCAGCGCAATTTTCGCCGCAATCCGCGGTTGCTGATTTATTGGTCGAGATGGGCGAGTGCATTCTGGAGTTCGAGCAATACAGTCAGGTATGGAAACTGACCTGCCAAACCCGCAAATTGGGTCTAGACGATATCGCACGTCAGCACGTCCTGGCCCATAACCGGATTTTCAACCGCAACATCCCGTCGGACGCCACAGTGCTTTCCTTCGCCCCGCAATGGCATTCGGCCAACGCTGATCCTGCGCCACAAATCAGGCAGTAAACATGCGGTGATAGCCGGGGGGAATCAGAACTTCCGGTAGGCCTTGTTGAGCTGGACCATCGGGTGATCCGGCGAGAG
>JAEKFU010000357.1 GCA_016522385.1 Pseudomonadota bacterium | reverse complement strand
GCGACGGTTCAGGCTTGCGCGAAAGCCTTGAAAAAGGCAGGCGCGGCACGAGTCGATGTTGTCGTGTTCGCTCTTGTGTTCAATGCTGCGCGCAGCCATGTATAGGTGAATATGCCAATTTGCAGGATTTGATACTTCATGGGATCGCAGTCGATAAGCCGCGTTGCATGTGTTCAGATGTGCTCGGGGCGCGATCCGGCGGCCAATATGGCTGATGTCGCTCTACTGGTCCGCGAGGCTGCCGAGGTCGGCGCAAGCTTAGTGGTGACGCCTGAAATGACCAATGTCATTGAGTCAAGACGTGATCGCCTTATTGAAAAGGTCGGCAGGCAGGAGGATGATCTGTCAGTAAAGGCACTGGCTAGGCTGGCGCAAGATCTCAAAATCACCTTGCTGGCGGGGTCCGTTGCCTTGCGGGACGGCGATGACCGGCTGGTCAATCGTTCACTGCTATTTGCACCGGATGGATCGCTCTGTGCCCGATACGACAAGATGCATATGTTTGATGTCAAGCTCGATAATGGGGAGAACTACCGGGAATCCCGGAGTTACACCGCTGGCAACCGTGCTGTCATCGCAGACACACGTGAAGGGCGCCTTGGCCTTACCATCTGCTATGATGTGCGATTTCCAGAACTCTATCGGGTGCTGGCACAGGCTGGCGCGGAAATCCTGACCGTCCCTTCCGCCTTCACACGGTCGACCGGAAAGGCCCATTGGGAAACACTGTTGCGGGCGCGGGCAATCGAGACCGGCAGTTATGTTGTTGCGCCGGCGCAGAGCGGTGTCCATGAAAGCGGCCGTAAGACCTATGGGCATAGCATGATTGTGGCACCATGGGGTGAGGTGGTCGCCACGGCTGGCGAAGATATCGGAATTCTGGTTGCAAATCTTGATCTGGATGCAGTAAAGGCAGCGCGCCAACGCATTCCGGCGCTTGAGCACGATCGCGTGTTCAAGGGACCTGGCAATCAGGATGACATTAGGGTGGCGTCATGATCCGCTACGGTTTGGTGTGCAAGGACGATCATGCGTTTGAGGCCTGGTTCCGCGATAGTGATGCATTTGATGCCTTATCGCGTGCCGGCCAGGTCAGCTGTACGGTCTGTGGCTCGACCGAGGTTACCAAACAACTCATGGCCCCGGGTATTCCGGCGAAATCAAACAAATACGAGCCAGCCGACCAGCACATGCTGGCGGGACCGCAGGATGCCGAGCAACGCGAATTAATGGACGCGGTTCGCCGCTTGCGCAAATATGTCACCGAAACAGCCGATTATGTCGGTGAACAATTCCCCGAAGAGGCCCGTAAGATGCACTATGGTGAAGCCGATGAACGGGGCATCTATGGTGAAGCTTCTCTACGAGACGCCAAAGAGTTGCTAGAGGAAGGAATCAAGGTGGCGCCACTTCCTAAACTGCCGGACGATGCTAACTGAACGCAATTCTCTGGTGATGCTCGGCCACCAAAATGTAGTTGACATCGGTATCGTTGACACGGCGCCAGGTGTCGTTGAGCGGGTTGTAGGCAACACCGGTTCTGTCGGCGACCTTAAGACCGGCCTTTTCAAGCCATGACGTCAGCTCTTCGGGTGTGACAAATTTTTCCCACTGGTGCGTGCCACGTGGTAGCCAGCCGAGTACATACTCGGCACCGATGATTGCCAGCCCGAAGGACTTCAGCGTGCGGTTGAGGGTGGCAACAAACATGAGCCCGCCCGGTTTCAACATCGATGAGCAGGTGGCCGAAAACGTTGCCGGATCGGCAACATGCTCGATCACCTCCATATTGAGGATTATGTCGAAAACACCGCCGTCTGCGGCCAATTGTTCCGCGGTTGTGCTGCGATAGCCAATGTCAAGGCCCTGTTCTTGGGCATGGACGCTCGCCGTCTTGATGTTCTTGTCAGACGGATCGATGCCGGTCACCGTTGCGCCCAGCCGAGCCATTGGTTCGCATAACAGGCCGCCACCGCAGCCGATATCAAGCAACTGCAGTCCCTCGAAAGGTCGGCGTTGATGCGGGTCGCGGGCGAAGTGTGCCGTGACATGATCTCGGATATAGGCCAGACGCACAGGATTGAACTTGTGCAACACTGCAAACTTGCCTTTGGGGTTCCACCATTCGGCAGCGATGGCCGAGAATTTCTCGACTTCGGTGGGATCTATTGATGCGGATGAAGTGGCCGGTGTCATTTCGCCTTACCTGGCTAAATCTCTTGATATCTCGCGACAGCCGGTGACGGCCGAACAATTACCAAAGCAATATTGCATATATCCTTACGTGCGAGTATGAGTAGCCCCGCGCCTATTCGGCGCATAACGGATAGAACCATTCCCCTCGGCAAAGCTTCCCGGCGTCGCTTTGAACCGGTCCTGGATGAAGGACAGGCCATGGGCCGTTTAGTTATGAAATTCGGCGGTACCTCGGTTGCAGGCGTGGACCAGATCCGCACGGCCGCGCAGCATGTTGGGCGTGAGGTCGCTGCTGGGCATCAAGTAGCAGTTGTAGTGTCTGCAATGGCCGGCCAGACTGACATGTTGGCCGGTCTGGCACGTGAAGCCGCGCCGATGCATGATGCGCGGGAATACGACGCTATCCTTGCCTCCGGTGAGCAGGTGACCGCCGGTCTCATGGCGATCGTCCTACAGGAACAAGGCATTCCGGCACGCTCGTGGACCGGCTGGCAGGTACCAGTGCATACCGACGGCGTGCATGCGGCGGCGCGTATCACCAGCATCGACGCAGAACAGATGCGCAAGCGCCTTGAGCAGGGCCAAGTCGCGGTGGTTACCGGTTTTCAGGGTCTCGGTCCCGATCAGCGCGTCACCACGCTTGGCCGCGGAGGGTCGGATACCAGTGCGGTGGCCATCGCAGCGGCGCTGGAAGCGAATTGCGATATTTATTCCGATGTTGACGGCATCTACACATCTGACCCACGAATTGTGGAGCAGGCTCACAAATTGGCGCGCATCAGCTATGAGGAGATGCTGGAACTCGCCTCGCTTGGGGCAAAAGTCCTGCAGACCCGATCTGTTGAGCTTGCTATGGTATATGGTGTTCAGCTTCGCGTGCGCTCTAGTTTCGAGGCGGCTGATGCGCCGTTGGATGATGATAATGGACCGGGTACCCTGGTTTGCGACGAGGAAGATATCGTGGAACAGCAAGTCGTCAGCGGCATTACCTATTCGAAAGACGAGGCGCAGATTTCTCTTAGGCGCGTAAAGGACAAGCCAGGTGTCTCGGCTGCCATCTTTGGCCCCTTGGCGGAGGCTGATATTAGCGTCGACATGATTGTGCAGAATGTGTCTGCAGATGGCGAAACCGCAAACCTGACATTCACATTGGCAACTAAGGATCTTGCGCGCGCGCTGGAGGTGCTAGATGGCGCGAAAGATAAGATCGGGTTCAACGAAATGACCCATGCGACCGGTGTTGCCAAGGTATCGGTTATCGGCATTGGCATGCGGTCACATGCAGGTGTTGCCTCACGGATGTTCAAGGCCTTGGCGGAAAAAGGGATCAATATTCAGTTAATCACGACCTCGGAGATCAAGATTTCGGTTCTGATTGATGCAGCCTATACAGAACTTGCAGTGCGCGTACTGCACAGCGCCTATGATCTGGACAAGGCCTGACGGATTGAACTCGACGATGACGATTGTGTTTGAACAATGGGTGCGAAAGCGCGCGGGGAACAAGGACACCGCTTGATGGCGACTTCCGGTTTAGGCCCGCGTGTTCTTCTCAAACGGTTGCGCGAGGTCATGGCGGGACCGGAAGCAACCCAGATCCGGCTCGACAAGATCGCAAAACTTATCGCTGCCAATATGGTGGCAGAAGTGTGCTCGGTCTATGTGCTGCGCGAGGGCGGCTGGCTGGAGCTTTACGCTACAGAAGGTTTGCGGGCTGAGGCGGTTCATTTATCGAAGCTGAAGACCGGTGAGGGTCTTGTTGGCACAATTGCAAAAGAGGCAACACTTCTTAATCTGAGTGCCGCGCGGGAACATCCAGCGTTCAAATACCTTCCGGAAACCGGAGAGGAAATCTACAATTCCTTCCTTGGTGTGCCGATCCTGCGGGCCGGCCACACGATCGGTGTTCTGGTAGTCCAGAACCGGACGTCACGGCACTATTCCGAAGAAGAAGAAGAGGCCCTGCAGACCACCGCAATGGTGCTCGCTGAGGTGATCGCGTCCGGTGAACTGGCCGAAGTGACCCGTGACGTTGGCGTCGATGTGGCGCATGTCAAGAGCCATCAGTTGACGGGCGATGTACTTGCGGAGGGGATCGCACTGGGGCATGTGGTGTTGCACGAACCGCGGGTGGTCGCCGGCAACCTGATTGCCGAGAGTATCCCTGATGAACAGGTCAGGCTCGAGGAAGCCATCGATCAGCTGCGCGAGCAGGTCGAGACACTTATTGCGCGTACTGAATTTGGCCGCAGCGGCGAACATGATGAAGTGCTCGAGACCATCCGAATGTTTGCTTACGACCGCGGTTGGATGCGGCGCATGCGCGAGGCGGTGGAAACCGGTTTGACTGCAGAAGGTGCGGTTGAGCGTGTGCAAAGCGATGTACGCGCCCGCATGCAGAGGCAGGCCGATCCCTATTTGCGAGAGCGCATGCATGATCTCGACGATATGGCAAACCGCTTACTCAGATTGTTGACGGACCAGACCGAAACGGCGGCCCACGGCGATCTGCCCCGCGATTCGATTATCGTTGCGCACAATATGGGCCCGGCCGAACTGCTTGATTATGACCGCTCCAAACTACGTGCCGTATTGTTGGAAGAAGCCGCTGGCACATCGCATGTGGCGATCGTTGCGCGCGCCCTAGGCGTTCCGGCGATCGGTCAGATACCGGGCTTGGTTGATCTGGTTGACACGGGCGATCCGATTATTGTCGATGCGTCAAACGGCGAGGTTCATGTCCGGCCGTCTGCGCATATCGAGGATGCTTACGCCGAAAAGGTCAGACTTTATGCCCGCCGCCAGGCCAAATACGCCAAACTTCGTGATAAACCGGCGGTGACACGGGACGGTGAGAAAATCAGCTTGAATATCAATGCCGGCCTGCTGGTCGACCTGCCGCATCTGGCGGATTCAGGGGCTGACGGCATCGGACTGTACCGCACCGAGCTGCAGTTCATGGTGCTGCAGTCATTTCCCCGCCAGGGCGAACAGACCCGGCATTACCGAACCATTCTGGAGGCCGCCAAGGGCCGGCCGGTGGTGTTCAGGTCCTTGGACATCGGCTCAGACAAGATGCTGCCGTATTTTCACACCCAACGCGAAGAGAATCCAGCGATGGGCTGGCGTGCGCTTAGGATTGCACTGGATCGCCCGGCGTTATTCCGCTTGCAAATGCGTGCGCTGCTGGATGCAGCGGGGGGCAAGGTGCTCAGGGTAATGTTTCCAATGGTGGCCGAAGTCGAGGAGTTCCTGCGAGCGCGCCAGTTGGTCGAAAAGGAACGGGCATTTCTGGCGGCACGCGGACATGGTCTTCCCAAACAAATTAAACTGGGCGCGATGATCGAAGTGCCATCAATCGTTTGGCAGCTTGATCAGCTGTTGCCGATGGTTGATTTTGTCTCGATCGGATCGAATGATCTCTTGCAGTTCCTGTATGCATCAGACCGTGGGCATCCTAGGCTTTTCGGCCGCTACGATGCGCTGAGCCCAGCGGTGTTGTCGGTGATCCGGCAGATTGTCGACAAAGCTGAAACGCATGACGTGGCGCTAAATCTGTGCGGGGAAATGGCCGGTAACCCAATTGAGGCAATGGCCCTGATTGGTCTTGGCGTGAAGTCAATCTCAATGGCACCGGCCGCCGTGGGGCCGGTGAAGTCGATGGTGCTGGCACTGAACAAGGCCATGCTGAGCGAGTTCATCATGCCTCTTCTGAGCCGGCCCGACCATTCGATTCGCGGTGATTTGGAGCAATTCGCCAAAACGAACGCTATTCCCATCTGAGCCTTCTGGGGTGAAATGCGAGCAGAAAAATAGGCGTTTTTCAGCGACGTTCATTTTCTGCTTACCATTTTTGTCCATTCTGTCGTGTGAGACCGGATCGCCTCTGTTGCGATGCCGTTGGGTATCCATAGGCGGCGCCCGATTGTGAATTTTGCCACGCAGCACGCCAAGTACCATGGATCAGTCAAAGCACAGCCACCCGCAGGAACAGTTCGCGTTCTATCGTCAAAAACCTGAAGGACACATTGATCCCGCCGGTGAGGCCGGTTGGTATCTCCAACGCGAGCGAGAGCGGCGTGGAATGTCGCTGGAGGTTGCTGGTGAGGCTTGCGGCATCCATCCACATCATCTCGAAGGGATCGAGCACGGCGATCTGACACAGTTGCCGCCGCGTAGCGAGGCTTTGCGCATGGTGGGCATCTATGCGCA
>JAEKFU010000031.1 GCA_016522385.1 Pseudomonadota bacterium | reverse complement strand
CTGACGCCCAACAGCTGCAAGCGGTGCATCTGGAACTCGTACTTGCCGTGGACACGTCCACGAGCGTAGACGCCTCCGAATTTGCATTGCAGAAGCATGGCCTAGCGGATGCATTCCGCCATCCGGCTGTCCTCCATGCCATCGAGACAACAGGTGAGCTCGGCATCGCCGTCACCATGGTTCAGTGGTCGAGCAACGGCAAGCATCTGACCTCGGTGGATTGGTCGTTGATCCGCGACACCGAAAGCGCCGAACAATTCGCCGCGGCAATCGATGCGACACCGCGACTGCTAACCGGCTTTACCGGCATCGGCGGTGCGATCCGATTTTCAGTGAAGAAGATCGAAGAGAACGGATTCGAGGGCAAGCGAAAGGTCATCGATATCTCCGGTGATGGCGCGAGCAGCAGCGGTGATGCTGGTGTCGAAAGGGATCGCGCTGTCGCTCGCGGCATTACGATCAACGGGCTCGCGATACTCACTGCTGACCCGGACTTCATGGAACTCGGCCTCAAGGAGTACTATGCCGACCAAGTCGCCGGCGGTCACGGGGCCTTCGTGATGACGGCGGACAGTTTCGAAGATTTCGCCCCCGTGATCCGCAAAAAGCTGATCCGTGAAATCACCGGGCCTGGCGTCACAATGCTGCACGGTCGACATCATGCGAGATATCCGAATGAGGGCTGACGATGGTGAAATTTTCCGCCACCAAAACTCATGTAGCGGATATATTGGCGATCTCGGTTAAGCGCCACACCCTCAATCCCAACAAACCCTAAATGGAGGAGTAGCCCATGCTTGAAACCACCATAGCCGGTTCGCTGCCCAAGCCCGCATGGCTGGCCGAGCCGGAAAGGCTGTGGGCGCCGTGGCGTCTTGAAGGCGCGGAACTGGAAGAGGGCAAACGCGACGCAACGTTGATCTGGCTTAAGGAACAGGAAGACGCCGGAATTGACATCGTGTCGGGTGGCGAGCAATTCCGGATCCATTTCGTGCATGGATTTTTGGAGCACGTCGACGGGATTGATTGGGACAAGAAAACCAAAATGGGCATTCGCGACAACCGCTATACGGTCGACGTACCGACTGTTACCGGGCCTGTATCGCGAAAAGGGCCCGTGCATAGCGATGAAGTACGCTTCGTGCGTCCACACACCGACAAGAAGCTCAAATTCACGCTTCCGGGTCCGATGACCATCTGCGATACCATTGCCGATGCTCATTACGGCTCTCGGCCCGATATGGCAATGGCGTTTGCCGAACTGTTGAATGCAGAAGCAAAGGAGCTTGAAGCGCTCGGTGTCGATTCGATCCAGTTTGACGAACCGGCCTTCAATGCCTTCATGAAGGAAACGGTGGAGTGGGGTGTCGATGCGCTGAACCTGGCACGCAAGGGGCTCAAGTGCAAAACTGCGGTCCATATTTGCTACGGTTACGGCATTCAAGAAAACATCGACTGGAAACAAACGCTCGGCGCGGAGTGGCGGCAATATGAGGAGATATTCCCCTCGCTCAACAACAGCGATATCGACCAGGTGTCACTGGAATGCGCCAATTCGAAAGTGCCGCTTTCCTTGATAGGATTGCTCAAGGACAAGGATGTGCTGGTCGGGGCAATCGACGTCGCCTCAACGAACGTTGAAACACCGGAACAGGTTGCAGCAACGCTCCAGGCGGCCATGGAATTCGTGGACCCAGAGCGTACGGTGGCGTGCACCAATTGCGGCCTTGCGCCACTGCCCCGAGACGTTTCCGTCGACAAGCTGCGGGCGCTTGGCGCAGGCGCCGCACTGGCGAGAAAGGCGCTTTGACCAGCACCACACGCTCTAGCCCAGGACCGAGAAACTGCTGTCCTTGTTGATCACGCGGTTGCGGGAATAAAAACCGACATCGATTGTGCGCTTGAGATAGGGCAGTTCAAACTGGAGTGGGTCTGAATCGTGGTTACCGCCTGCTTCGCAGTAGTCGACCAACGCCGCCATCATCTTGCCGGCAATCGGGGCGTTCTTGAATTGGTTGCCGGACGTGCCGCAGGCCATGTAGAACCCGTCGAGCGACGAGCGGTCATAGATTGGGATCCAGTCTTCCGTGACATCGTAGAGATCGACCACGCCGCGCATTCTTGACGGAATGCCGAGGGTGGGTACGCGTTGACCGTAACGCATGGCTTGCGTTTGCCACTGCTCAGTAAAGTCCCTGTTATAGTCGAGATCATCGTCGACCCACACGTGCTCGTCACATGGCGGGTCTTCCGAGCCAACCAGGATGTGGTTGCCGTGCTCAGGCCGGCAATAGCAGGCGATGTCGCTGTCCGAAATCACCGTGCCCAGCTTTTCGAAATCGAAGCCTTGCGGGGCCGGCACATGCACGACTTCCTGGCGCAGCGCCCGCGTCGATATCCTCATGTCGTCCAGTACGCCGGCCATTTGGTTGATCTTTGCCGAGGCGGGCCCGGCAACATTGATCACTATGGGAGCATGTACCTCTTCACCATCGGTCAGCTTCACGCCCCCTACCCTGCTGCCTGAACGCAAAATTTCAGTGACACTTCGATTGTAGAGGAATTGCGAGCCGCGGTTCTGTGCGGCATGGGCAATATTATGTGCCGACAAGGCGGGGTCGGTGATGTAGCCGGCGGTGGGCCAGAACACAGCGCCGGCAATCTCGCCGCCGGTCGGTTCTCCGAAACCTTCGTCATCTGGGCGCTTGGCCGGAAAGAACCGCTTCAAATCGTAGACCGGCAAGCTGTCGGTTATTCTGGCGGTGTCCCATTCCTCGTAGGGACAGCCAAGCTCACGACAATACCGCATGTGCTTTTCGAGATGACCGTTCTGTTCGGTTTTCATCACAAGGCACCCGGTTTGGCGGAAATCTGCCAGGCCATCGGGATCTTCAACTTCCAGATAATCCGCCCAGTCTCGCCAGTAGAAGTACCCTTCATAGGCAAATGCGGTGCCTTCGAGTGTCGAGTAGTGGACCCGGATGATTGCGCAAGAGCCGGATGTCGATCCGAGACCCGCGCCGCCGTTGCGGTCGACAGAGACGGTTTTGAGCCCGCGTTTGGCCAATTCGAACGCCGTAGCGGTGCCAATGACGCCAGCACCGATGATCACCGAATCTGCAGTCTTAGCCATGCCATCTCCTCCTGAATCCCGCCTGTCGATTATCGCACGTGTATCGACACAACCTGACTAAAATCTTGTGCCAACACACCCTAGTTCGATCAACAAGCCGAGAGCCGGCTCGATGTCCAACTAGGTACACCGGCTCTTCCGCCTTTCCTTAAGGTTAAGTTATAGTGACCGTGGATTGAAGGCATCCCTGCTGTAACTGGAGGGCGCATGACTTACTACGACCTAGGCGAGTTCAGCCCAACCATTACAACGACATCCCCCGAGACCCAGATGTGGTTCGATCGCGGATTGAATTGGCTCTATGCATATAATCATCACGAGGCAATCAC
>JAEKFU010000632.1 GCA_016522385.1 Pseudomonadota bacterium | reverse complement strand
GACGGGCCGGCTAACGCTGCTGAGCCGGAAGGCTCCGGCGTGGTGATCGGCGACGGCCGCTCGGTGGTGACGGCGGCCCATGTCCTGGGCGAGGCACAAGAAATCCACGTGCGGTCCAGCCAAGGGGTCATCGTGACTGCGCGCCTGGTTGCATCGGACAAGGCAACGGACCTTGCTCTTTTGACCGTGGAGGAGCCGCTGCCGCCGCTGTCATTTTCGGGTGACGCGCGGCTCGGCCAACCGGCCTGCGCGATCGGCAATGCCTTCGGGTTGGGTTTGTCGATGACCTGTGGCACTGTCTCGGCAGTGCATCGCTCAGGTGTCGGGTTCAACGCGATCGAGGATTTCGTGCAGACCGACGCGGCCGTGAACCCGGGCGCGTCTGGTGGCGCATTGGTGGATGAAGAGGGTCGGCTGATCGGCATTCTGTCGGCGATTTTTACCAAACAGTCGGATGCCAATATCGGGGTGAACTTTGCTGTCTCGGCGCCACTGGCAATGCGTGTCGTTGCGGCTCTCCAGCAGAATGGCCGGGTCGATTGGCAGTTCGGCGGGCTTGGCCTGCGTTCCTTTCCCGGCAAAGGCCAAACCGGCCGGCAGGCCGCCGAGATTGTTCAGGTTCGTGTCGGCAGCGCAGGCGAGGCAGCGGGTCTGTTGCCGGGCGACAAGGTCGTACAGGCGGGCACGTGGCGGATCCGTAAGCCGCAAGAACTGCGTGCGGCACTGGCGCGGATGATGCCCGGTGATAAGGTGGTCTTGAAATATGTGCGTGATGACCGGGAGTTGCGCACTGAACTGACGGCTAATTAGGAGGGTTCAATGGAAGATGAAAAATTCAATATGTCGATGCGAAAGTTTCTGAAGCAGGTCGGCGTGACGTCACAGCAGCAGATCGAACGGGCGGTGCGCGAGAGCGGCAAGACATCCGGGACAATTGCGGTCAAGGTTGTGTTGAGCGGCGACGACATAGATCTGGAACACGTTGTGGAGGGTGAGATTGAGCTTGGATAGCCTGCCGTCCTTCCCGCCGCTGCTCAAAAGCCGGCCGGTGGCGTTGGGAACCGGATCGTTCAAGGCGGCCATGGACGCCTGCAAGCAGGGCGATGCCAGGGCAGGGGACTTTTTCTGGTCTGAAGCGCAAGACGTGCTCGACATAACCATGGTGCTGGAACCAGAGGTTTCGGCGGGTCGATCGTTGCAAATGCTGTTTGCCGCCATGGTTGCTTTCGCCGATAGTTTCGGTGCCATAGGCCCACCGGAAGTCGGCATTTTCTATCGTTGGCCAAATGTGATGCTCATTAATGCTGCGCAGGTTGGCGTGGCCCGGGTCGGAATGCCTCGTTGCGATGCCGGCGACGTGCCGGCCTGGATGGCTGTGGGTCTCGACGTTCGTATTCAGCCGGATCCACGATCACCGGAGCCGGGCTATAACCTTCTCAACACAAGCCTTTGGGATGAAGGGGCCGGCGAAGTTGACCGCACCATGCTAGTGGAGTCCTTTGCCCGACATTTCCTCACATGGATCAACACCTGGACCGAAGAAGGCTTCAAGCCCGTTCATGAGGCCTGGTTGGGCCGGGCCATCGGGCACAAGGAAGTGTTGGATATTCAATGGCAAGGCAAGAAATACAAAGGCATGTTTCTGTCCATCGATGAAGAGGGCAATCTGCTTTTGCAGCGCAAGGCGGAAACCCTGTCACTGCCGGTCATGGCGATTGTGGAGCGGTCATGAAGCTCCTGCGCGTCATTCGCTTCGATGAAACAGACAATTATGTCTTTGCGAAAGCGGCTGAGCCTGATGAATGGGCGATATCCGGATCATTCGAGTTTACCGGGCTTGCCGATGAAGCAATCAAGGGCAAGACCCGGCAGGCATTCGCCAACGGATTTCTCGGTATCCCGTCCATGGGGCGTTCGACCTTTGCAACGGTTGTAAGGATAACCGACGGTGACCGTGATGAACTGCGCATGATGCTGACGCAGATATTCGTCGAGCGCCATGGCGCGCCGTCCCTACAGGAAGCTCTGCGTGTGGCGGACGAGGAAATTGAATTTGCCAGCGATCTGTGCGCCGAAAAACCGATCAACAGCGTGTTCACGGTGCGCCGGGTCATCGGTGACGATGGCACTTTCCGTGAGGAATTCCGTGAGATCAAGCCGCCAATCGGCGAGCCGCAACACGCGCGCATTTGGGACGTGGTGGAGCGCGATGGGTGAGTTCTGGATCAATTCCGGCTGGCACCTATTGCGTAGCAATGCTGCCGGAGATCTCGAGGTCACGCCGGAATTTCTGCGGGCCTATTTCATGCGGCCGGAAGTCATGCCGGAGGAGACGTCATGCGCGGCCGAGATTGCAGTGCATCAGTCGATCGTCGATGACCCTTTGCGTGCGGTTGACGACCGCGAGATATCGGCGATTGCCGATCAAGATGTGCAACACAACTACCAGGTGCTGCTGGCGTTCCGGGAATTTCTGCTTGAGGCCGGCACGCTGGAAGCGGCCTATCTCAGGATCATCCGCGGTGGTACCGCCCCGAACATGCCGATGCTGTTCGTTGACCAGCTGGTGCACGCGATATTGCGGCAAATTCTCGCCGAAGCCAGCGATCCGATGCAGTTGCGGGCCGCCGAGATTTTCTTCCGTGAGCAATCGGTTTCGACCGACGATGGGCGTATCATGCTGGCTGACGAGGAGACGGTCGAGTTGTTTGCCCAAACCGGTGGCCTTGGTGGACTCGGGCAGTTGCTCACACAGTCGGCCACGCCAACGCGAAGGATCGAGCTGGATGTGTTGCATGATGGCAATGCGGCGGATTACTGGCAGCGCTCTGATCGCTTCGACACCGTGGTGGATTTCCGCTTCACACAACCGCCGCTTGATGCATTTGCCCGCGTTATCGAGGCCTGGATCGCGCATTTCCTCAAGATCACCGTGCGTGTGCAGCCGGTGCAGCGGATCGATGACGAACGCTGGCGCTGGCATATCGGCCTTGATGCCGAAGCGACACGGGTGCTCAACAAGTTGTATGAGGGCGCGTCCATCGAGCTTGACGACCAGGCCCAGATCATTGCGCTGTTTGTAATGCAGATCGAAGATCAAACGGCGGTAATCGAGTCCGTGCGCGGCCGACCGGTCTATCTGGGGCTGGCGAGGAGTGCCGCCGGCAAGCTGCGCATGAAACCGCAGAACCTGCTGGTCAACATGCCGCTGGAGAAAGCCATATGAGGGATGACGATGACCGGCTTGGCTTCCTCGACGGCATGACGGTTCGGTATCTGGCCGGGATGGTGATCGTTGTCTGTGTCGGTCTGCTGGCCTATCTGAACCGTGACAAGCTGATTGAACGGCCACAGGCGGATGCGGCAAGCCTCAATCCGGACTATGTCAAATGCCGCGATGCGCGGGTCGGGCAGGTGGAAAAAATGCTGGCCGACGGACTGATCCAGCAGGACAGGTTCGTTGAGTTCAAAGACCGGGCCATTGCGACATGTGCCGGCCAGTTCCCGCCGCAGCAGTAAGCGCGCACGTATTCTTTCGCTAGAGCGTGTCCTTCTCAAATGGTTTCATATGAGAAAGACACGCTTTAGACGCGAAGGGGCTACTTGGTGCCAGGGTCCTTGCCGTTCCCCGCTGCCGCGTCGCGTTCGGCCAAATCGTCGTCTGTCGTCCTTACGGTTGGGCGATGCCCGACGGCAAATGGCTCGCTCACGCTCTCGGACTGGTGAATGATGCGGCAGTCATCACACATGCGGATGAGTTGTTGGGCATCCTCGGACTGGAACATGGAATGCTTGCCGGCAAGCTGGCTGACGATCCGCTCAATCGAGCTTTTGGTACCGAACGGCTTGCCGCAACGGGTGCAGTGGGCCGGTTCTTCTTCGTTGAGAATGGCCGGCGACATGGCTTCATTTGTGAGATTGAAGCGGGGTTCCAGCGAGATGACACTTTCCGGGCAGGTGGTGCGGCACAGGCCGCACTGGACGCAGTCCTGTTCGACGAAGCGGATCTGCGGCAGGTCCGGGTTGTCACGGATGGCGCCCATTGGACAGGCCGATACACAGGCAAGACACATCGTGCAGCCCTCGTTATTGACAGAGATCCGTCCATAGGGGGCTCCATCGGGCAAAGCAATAACGTCCTGCGGCGAGGGTGCATCGGTGTTGAGCAG
The DNA here is from genome assembly GCA_016522385.1 of Pseudomonadota bacterium. Lineage (GTDB taxonomy): Bacteria > Pseudomonadota > Alphaproteobacteria > Rhizobiales > Aestuariivirgaceae > JABDJG01. The sequence goes on along the minus strand of JAEKFU010000632.1, from coordinate 11,298 downwards.
CCACGCCGCGGTGCGGGCGACCTGACGCTTGTCGGCTGACGCGATGAACGCATGGGACTTCATGGGCTTGAGCTCCGGCCGGCTCCACACGATGTTCTCGACCGCATCCGGGTCCTGCTCGTCAATGATGATCACGCGGTCCGCGGCGCCGTCATAGTCCATGCCCTGCAGGATGGCGGCCGTCAGTTCCACCTGGCTGACCAGGCTGTCGGTCTCGTCACGGCGTGCCGGATCGATGAGCAACATGAGGCCCTGTGCGCCAAGTGCCAGGGCGGTTGCAAAAAGGTCATGCCCGGCTTGCGTCGTTTCATTGAGCGCAAAGGGGATCACGTTGGCCGGCAGACCGCGGCCAAACCGGGCCATCATGGAAATCATCTCACTGCCGTGACGTTCATCGTGGGCAAGAAGCCATGGGATATTGCCGCCGGCTGCCGCATAGGCCGGTAGCAGGGTTTGCAGGCGCCTGACCAGGTCCTCGCGGCCGGGCAGCGCATAGGATGAGGCGCCGGTCGGGCAAACCGACGCGCACGCACCGCAACCGCCGCAGATCGCCGGGTCGATCGAGACATTGTCGCCGTCCGGTTTGATCGCCGAGACGGGGCAGGCATCAAGACAACGAGTGCAGCCGGTTTTGGCGCTGCGGGAATGGGCGCAGATGTCGGCGTTGTAGTCGATGTATAGCGGTTTCTCGAATTCACCGACCAGGTCGGATGCTTCCAGCAGGGCATCGGCGATAGCCAGGGGTGATGCCGGATCGATGTGAAAGTAACCATCAAGGCGGCTTGCGTGGGTGAACAGCGGTTCATTGCCGGATACATCGATGATCAGGCTGCAGTTCGATGAGGCACTGTCGCGGGCCATGATGAAGTCAAGCGAGCGTTTTGACGAGGGGACCGCCGGCGCATAGCCGTCAACGACGATCTCAAAGGCGCCGAGGTGGCCGGCAGCAGCCTTGATGGTGCCGGCGAAGATGGGCACATCGACGATGCTAGGTGGGATGACCCCGGCGGTCTCAGTCAGCAGCAATGTGACGCTGAGCCGGCCGGCCAGTTTGCGGGCAATCTCAAAGGCAACACTGCTTTGGCCATAGACCAGACATACACCGTCGGATGTCAGGCTGGTCGAGCCGGCCGGCGCGATGTCGAGCGCCGCCTCGGCGATCAGGGCAGCCATCTTGGCCGTCGCGTCGCCGGCATCATCGCTCCAGCCGGCGCGTTCACGGATGTTGGTGAACCTGGCAATGTCAGCCGCCCCTGCCTCTTCGGCCACTTCGCGGAACAACGGGGCTTCCTGGGTGCAGCACACCAGCAGCGGTTCGCCGGCCTTCACAGCGTTGCTGAAATTGCCCAATTCTGCACGGCACAGATGATTATGTATATGCAGATCGCCACCGCCACAGGCCTTGCTGAGGGCCTTGGCGTCCAATTTCATGGTTTTTTCGCAATTGCAGACGAGGACCTGACGTCCGGCGACTTGCATAGCAGTGTATCCGTGTTTGTTTGTGCCGGCGGCATCCTAAGCGGCTTGGTCGCCGTTGCAATGAATATTCCGCTGCGCGGTTTGGTTCATAGACGACTAGTATGCGTTGGTTATAACGCGCTATGGTCGTTTGACAATCACGGACCCGTCCATGACAACGTCGGAGCAGTGCAGAATTGGTATCGTCCTGGAGCGCCGGGACAGCGACAACCCGTGGATCGACCACGAATGGGTGACGGTAGGGCTCACCCTTGAGGTCGTTGATGGCGAGGATTGGGTGCTGCTTTATGAGACCAATGGACTAAAGCGCTATCTGTCTCCGGCGGTCGATCTTGAACTGCACCGCGCGGAAACCGAAGCCTATCTGTATAACCTGCAGTCTCCCGAGCCATCGGTGTTTGCGGTGCTTAGACAGGATGAAGAATCTGATGCGGCTGTACCGTTCGATGTTCATGTGGTGACCGTCAGCCCCTATGAGGCGCAGGACTATATGGATTCATCGGAAGAACAGGTCGATCGCCTCAACCTGCCGCCCGATCTGAAATTGTGGCTGGAACGTTTCGTTGAGATGTATCATGTTGAACAGGAGTTCAAGAAGCGCAAGCGAGACAAGGTCGATATCGAAGAGCACAAATTCGGTCAGGAGCCGCTTGCCGACTTGCGCAAGCGAATGGGGCCGAATGGTTCGGGAAGCCTGCATTGAGCGTGGATAGCAAAGATCAGGGATTTCTGTCGCGCTGGTCCAAGCGCAAACAGACCGCACGCGAAGCCGATCCGGATTCCGTCCCAAAGACCAAGGCACCGCTTGCTGCAGACCCGGTCGCGGAGCCCGACACGGATGAGGCTGCATTTGAAGTCCTGCGCGAGCGTGACCCGGAACTGGCGGAGCAGATATCGGGCATTGACATCGATCGGCTCACCTATGATGACGATTTTTCCGTCTTCATGAACGAGAAAGTGCCGGAGTTCATCCGGCGCAAGGCCTTGTCGAAACTGTGGTCGTCCAATCCGGTGCTGGCAAATGTCGACGGTCTCAATGATTATGATGAGGACTTCACCGACGCCGGCTCGGTTGTCGAGGCCATTCAGACCGCATTCAGCAAGGATGACGAGAATGCCGCGGCGCCAAGCCATGAGGGCGCAAGCGTCGATGATGGGGCGCCGGTCGAGGAAGAGGCGAGCGATGATGGCGATGCCGGCGAACCGCAGGGCGAAGATCGCAAAGTCGATGCCCCTCAAGATGAGGCCGACAAGGGCCAGCCAACCGATCAGAAACCGCAGCACAGCTGACGAAATTATAGGGCGTGCGTGGGAACATCGCGGTCGACAATATCAATTCCGAACAATCGTTAATTTGCCTGATTTCTGTATTTTTTTGGAACCTTGGTTAATCAACAAATAATGCCAGAGCAGAATTGACCTAATAGTACCTATGTTTAATTGAGTAAAACTTGCAAAAAATATAAGACATAACTGCGATTTTCATTTGTAAACATTTGTAATTATCTGATAAAGCCGGTTGGATTCAGGGCAGCGGCAGCAATATACCGTGTTGGAAACGCGCAAGGGTCTGTTAACCGGGTTGTGGTCATCTCTTGTCACAACTAGGCAAAGATCCGACGCCACAATTCGTATGGCGTTTGGCAGCACAAAAAGAATGAGCATCAGGATGGCGAACAGGAGCTTGCTCAAGGTGGGACACGGCGAAATCGTCATGCGGTGGTTCTCTGCTGAAAAGTCTTTCAAGGAGGCCGCATTACATGGCTGAAACATTGAAAATTCTTGTGGTTGACGATGACTCGGACGCTGCCGACTCGCTGGCAGAGCTGTTCGAGATGGAGGGTCACGACGTAAAGACCGTCTATAGCGGTGACACTGCGATCGAGCAGTGGCGGCATAACGGTTTCGATGTCGCCTTTATGGACATCATGATGCCGGGCCGCAACGGTGTTGAAAGCTTCATGGAAATCAAGAAGGTGAGACCGGATGCCAAGGTCTACATGATGACCGGCTTTTCGGTTAACGAGCTGGTCAATCAGGCCGTGGACAATGGTGCCATGGGCGTTTTCAGCAAGCCGGTCGACCTCGAGCGGGTGTTCACGGTTCTCGAAGAACTAGCCGCATAAAAACTCGATCTGGTTGCGCCAAGCGTCCAACCAGGTCTTTGAATACACTGATCGCCCCTGATACCCTCTGGGGCCTTTTTGTTTTGTTGACATAGCGGCAAATCCCTTGTGACATGACCCGACCGGCTCTGCGGCCGGCAATCGAGGGAGGACGACAATGTCGAAATGGCGCAAGAGTTTAACCGGGCTGGCCGCCGCCACAGCCATGTGTGTGACGCTGGGCAGTGCAGCTGCACTGGCGGATGTGGAGTCTAAAGACCCGATCAAGATCACGCTGCATGACTGGACCGGACAGTTTATCACCACGAAGATCATGGGCAGCGTGCTGATGAAGGCCGGCTACAATGTCGAGTATGTCCAGGCCGACTATATCGCTCAGTTTGCCGGCCTGAAAACCGGCGATCTGCATGTCGCGATGGAGATCTGGGAGACCACCGGACGAGATGCCATGGATGAGGCGACGGCAACCGGCAAGGTGGAAAACCTTGGTGAAACCGGCATGCAGGCAATCGAGGAGTGGTGGTATCCGACCTACATGAAGGAAAAATGCCCCGGCCTGCCCAATTGGGAGGCGTTGAAAGATCCTGCCTGTGCAGAAGCCTTTTCGACGCCTGAGACCGCTCCCAAGGGCCGGTATCTCGGTGGCCCGGTGACCTGGAGCGGCTATGATGACGAACGTGCCGAAGCGCTCGGCCTGGAGATCGAAGTTGTGCATGCCGGGACCGATGCGGCGTTGTTTGCCGAACTGGAGTCGGCCTATCAGCGCAAGGCGCCGATCCTGTTGTGGGTCTATGCACCGCACTGGGCGCCGGTGAAGTATGACGGAGAGTGGGTGGATTTCCCAAAATATACCGCCGAGTGCTACAACGACCCGGCCTGGGGTACCAACAAGGACGCCAAATATGATTGCGGCAAGCCGCGCGGGCCGATCTGGAAAGTGGCCTGGTCCGGCCTGAAGGACAAATGGCCCGGTGCCCACAAGGCGGTCGGCAAGTTCAACGTCAGCAACGAGGAAATGGGCGCAATGGTGTCCGCGGTCGACCTGGACGGCAAGAAGGTCGATGATGTCGTGGCCGACTGGGTTGCCAAGAACGAGGATCGCTGGAAGAGCTGGATCAATTAGCCGAAACAGCAGCGGGTATGGACGAGCGAACAGGAAAGGTGGCCGGCGGCGCTGCCTTTCCCGCATTGCCATTGTACCGGGCTAGCGAGTGATTTCCCCGGGGTTTGACCCGGGGATCCTTGCAAACCAACAGATACGAACGTGTTGTGAGACGGATCATCGCAGCAAGCCCGGGGAATTCAGCATTGAGAAGTTTGTTGGCCTGTGAGGGCTGTGAAATCCGGCCGTCCTGATATCCTGAACAATTCAAAAATCGTTCAACAAAGCTATGTCATCAACGGCCACATCCATGATTACCGACAGCCCGGGCCCGCTCAGGGCAATGCGGTTGAAGGTCGTGTGGACGGCTGCTCTGGTGATCTCAGTGCTGTTTTGGCTCACCGCCAAGCCCCACCTGCCATGGGCCTTTCGGTTTCCGCGGGCCTGGCAACTGCCACTGAAGCAAGAAATCTCAAGCTTCATGAAGTGGCTGGCCGAGGATGCCAGTCTTGGGCTGTTTTCATTCAAGGATCTAACGCGCGGTATAGCCTGGCTGGTCGACATCCCGCTCGACATCGCAACCAGCATTCTGTCGAGCGGGTTTCTCAAGGGCCAGGGATCGGACGCGGTGCAGATGCTGCCGCCGCTGTCCTGGATTGCGGTGATCGCGATTGTCGTTGCCATGGGCCGCTACGCGCGGGACTGGAAGCTGGCGTCGCTTGTCGGCGCCTGCTTCGGTTATCTGGCGATATTCGGGCAGTGGGACAGTGCCATGGTGACGCTGTCATCGATTGTCATTGCCGTGCCGTTCGGTGTCGCCGGCGGCCTGCTGCTGGGGATTGCGGCGTATCGTTACAAGTTGTTTGAGCGCCTGATCACCCCGGTGCTCGACCTCATGCAGACGGTGCCGGTGTTTGCCTATCTGGTGCCGATCCTGGTGCTGTTCGGCTTCAACCCAGTGGCGGCGATGGTGGCGACCATCGTCTATGCCATGCCGCCGATGGTGAGGATCACGTTGCTGGCCTTCAAACAGGTGCCGCAAGAAGTGGTCGATCTCGGCACGATGGTCGGCTGCTCGAAGCGCCAGATGACCTGGAAGGTGCTGGTGCCGTCGGCCTCGGCAAGTCTGATGGTCGGGGTCAATCAGGTGATCATGCTGTCGCTCAACATGGTGATCATCGCCTCCATGATCGGCGCAGGGGGCCTCGGCTTTGATGTGCTCACGTCACTGCGCCGGCTCGATATCGGTGCCGGGATCGAGGCCGGTGTGGCAATCGTGGTGCTGGCGATCGCACTCGACCGGCTGTCACAGGCCTTTGCAGTGCGCGAGACAGATGTGCATCAGGACGCAAAGGCCGTCGGCCTCTTGGAGCGCCATCCTTACTCGATCACCTGTGCGGCCATTGTCCTGCTTACCGGTTTGGGCGGCCTTGCCGCCAGCTGGCTGCAAAGCTGGCCGGAGGGCTGGAGCCTGACCACGGGCGGGTTCTGGGCCGATGTCGTGCGCTATATCAACGTCAACTATTTCGACGAGCTGGAAGCGGTCAAGACCTTCCTCTTGCTCAACGTCATGGTGCCACTCAAACGGTTCCTGATCAGCCTGCCGTGGCCGGTGGTTGCCGGTCTGTTGGCGCTGGCGGGCTACTCACTGGCCGGCTGGCGGCTGGCGAGCCTGTGCGGTGCGCTGACAATCTTCATCGCCGCGGTGGGCTTGTGGTCAAAGGCGATGGTGACCGTCTATCTGTGCGGTATCGCAGTGATCTTTGCCTGCCTGATCGGCATACCGATCGGCATCATTGCGTCGTCGCGCGACCGGCTGTGGCGCGGCGTGCAGGTGTTCATCGACACCCTGCAGACGCTGCCGTCCTTTGTCTATCTCATGCCTGTTGTGATGCTGTTCCGGGTCGGTGACTTTACCGCGATGGTGGCGGTGATCGCCTACGCGCTGGCGCCGGCGATCCGCTATACGGCGCATGGCTTGCGCCACGTCGACCCGTTACTCATCGAAGCCGGCATCGCCTCAGGCTGTACGCGCGGGCAACTGCTGCGCAAGATCAAGCTGCGTCTGGCCTTGCCCGAGATCCTGCTCGGCATCAACCAGACGATCATGCTGGCCTTGTCGATGCTGGTGATCACCGCGCTGGTCGGGACGCGTGAATTGGGGCAGGAGGTTTACATTGCGCTCACCAAGGCCGATACCGGGCGTGGCATTGTGGCAGGGTTGTGCGTTGCCTTCATTGCCATTATTGCCGACAGGTTGATTACCGCGGGCGCTGGGCGCATGAAACAACGTCTGGGACTGGCATGAGGGGAGATCAAGAACAATGACTGGATCGGTGGAGAGGGTCAGATCCCTCTCGATATGGACGGGCCCGGTTAAGCCGCAGCCGCTCAAGGGCGGGCTCAGCAATGAAAGCTTCACGGTTGAGGACAACGGCCGCAAATACGTCGTGCGGTTCGGTGAGGACTTTCCGGTCCATCATGTCTCACGCGAGAATGAGCGCATGGCGTCGGCGGCGGCATTCAAGGCCGGGTTCGCCCCGGAGATGGTTTATGCCAACGAAGGTGTCATGGTGCTGCGCTTCATAGAGGGCAGGACCTATGACGCCAGCGATGTGCGCAAGAATGTAGAGCGTGTGGCGGATCTCGCCCGGCGATTTCATCACGAGATGCCGGACTATGTCTCCGGCCCGGGCCGCCTGTTCTGGCCGTTCCATGTGGTGCGCGACTATGCCAAGACGCTCAAGGCAGGCAACAGCCGGATGGTGCCCGAGGTGCCCGGATATCTCGAACTATCGGCCGAGCTCGAGGCAGTTCAGCCGCCATTGCCGCTGATCTATTCGCACAATGATCTGCTGCCGGCCAACTTCATCGATGACGGTGACAAGATCTGGCTGATCGACTATGAGTATGCGGCCTACTCGACGGCGATGTTCGATCTCGCAGGGGTTGCCTCCAACGCGCTGTTCGAGCCGCCCCAGGATGAAGACCTGCTGGCGGCCTATTTCGGCAAGAAGCCCGATGCCGACCTGATCAAGGCGCATGCGGCGATGAAATGTGCCTCGCTGCTGCGCGAGGCCATGTGGAGCATGGTCTCGGAGATCCATCTCGATGCGCCTGGTGTAGACTATGTCGCCTACACTACGGAGAATCTGGAACGGCTCAAGGCCAGTGTCGATGCCTACAGATCGCGCTTTTGAGGTGATCCTTTGAGGCTTCCTTCCCACGCACAGATCGTCGTCATCGGCGGCGGCATCATCGGCTGCTCGACGGCCTATCACTTGGCGCGCGATCACAAGGCCGACGTGCTGCTCATCGAACAGGGCAAACTGACCAGCGGTTCGACCTGGCATGCCGCTGGGCTGGTCGGGCAACTGAGGACGTCCGCCAGCATTACCCAGGTGCTGAAGTATTCCGTCGACCTGTATACCAAGCTGGAAGCCGAGACCGGCCTGGCAACGGGCTGGAAGCAGAATGGCGGCCTCAGGCTCGCCTGCAACGAAGAGCGCTGGATTGAGATCAAACGGCAGGCGACGACGGCGCACAGTTTCGGTCTGGAAATGGAACTGCTGAGCCCAAAGGAGGCCAAGGCGCTGTGGCCGCTGATGGATGACAGCGACCTGGTCGGCGCGGCGTTCCTGCCGACCGACGGGCAGGCCTCGCCGTCAGACATTGCGCAGTCGCTCGCCAAGGGCGCGCGGATGCACGGCGCCAACATCGTCGAAGGCGTGGCGGTCACCGGCATCGACGTCACGGATGGCCGCGTTACGGGCGTGGTAACGGGCGAGGGGCGGATCTCCTGCGAGACGGTCGTCAACTGCGCCGGCATGTGGGCCAAAGAGGTCGGCCGACTGGCCGGCGTGTCGGTGCCGCTGCAGCCTGTGCAGCACCAGTACATGGTGAGCGAAAAGATTGCCGGCGTGACACCGGGGTTGCCGACCCTGCGCGACCCCGACCGGCTGATCTATTTCAAGGAAGAAGTCGGCGGCCTTGTGATGGGCGGCTATGAGTTCAACCCCATCGCCTGGGCCGATGACGGCCTTCCCGAAGGCTTCGGGTTCCAACTGCTTGCCGAGAACCTGGAACATTTCGAGCAGTTCATGGAACCGGCAATCGGCCGTGTGCCGGCCTTTACCGATGCGGGCGTCAAGCAGCTGATCAACGGGCCGGAAAGCTTCACGCCTGACGGCAGCTACATCATGGGCGAGGCGCCTGAGGTGGCAGGCTTCTTCGTCGGCGCCGGGTTCAACGCCTTCGGCATCGCGGCTGGCGGCGGGGCAGGTTGGACGCTTGCCGACTGGGTGATCACCGGCGAGCAGCCGCTCGATCTGTGGAGTGTCGACATCCGCCGCTTCAGCGGCCTGCACCGCGACGATGGCTGGGTGCGCGCGCGCACCCTGGAGGCCTACGGCAAGCACTATACGGTCGCCTTCCCGCATGAGGAGTACCAAAGCGGACGGCCGCGCATCGTCTCGCCGCTCTATGACCGGCTGAAAGCCCGCCGCGCCTGTTTCGGCTCCAAACTCGGCTGGGAGCGGCCCAACTGGTTCGCCCCCGACGGGGTCGAGCCGGTGGATGAGTATTCGATGGGCCGGCAGAACTGGTTCGAGCATGTCGGCGCCGAACACCGGGCGGTGCGCGAGCAGGTCGGGCTGTTCGACCAGTCGTCCTTTGCCAAGTTCGAGCTGCGCGGCCCGGATGCCGAACAGGCCCTGTCGTGGATCGCCGCCAACGACGTCGCCAAGCCGCCTGGGCGGCTCACCTATACCCAGATGCTCAACACCCGCGGTGGCATAGAGTGCGACCTGACCGCGGCACGGCTCGAGGATGGCCTCTATTACCTGGTGACCGGCACCGGCTTTCGCACCCATGATTCTGCCTGGATCCGCCAGCACATCACATCGGGGCTTTCGGCAGAGCTGGTCGATGTGACGGAGGCCTACGGCACGCTGTCGCTGTTCGGTCCGAATGCCCGCCATGTGCTCAGTGCTCTGACCGGTGACGATGTGGGTGACGAGGCCTTCCCGTTCGGTCACGTCCGGGTCATCGACGTTGCCGGCCACAGTGTGCGCGCGCTGCGCATCACCTATGTCGGCGAGCTGGGCTGGGAGCTTCACATGCCCATCGACGCCACCGGCGAGGTTTTCGATGCCCTCTTGGCGGCCGGCGCCGCCCACGGCATCGCCCCGGCCGGCTACCGCGCCATCGAATCTCTCAGGCTGGAGAAAGGCTACCGTGCCTGGGGCAGCGACATCACGCCGAATGACTCGCCCTTCGAGGCTGGGCTGGGCTGGGCGGTGAAGCTGAGGTCCAACATCGATTTCATCGGCCGCGCGGCATCGGAGCGATTTGCCGCCGGCCCGCTGAAAAAGCGCCTGGTAGGGTTCACGGTCGATGATCCCGAGGTGGTCCTGGTCGGCCGCGAGACGATCCTGCGCAACGGCAAACCGGTCGGTTATCTCACCAGTGCGGGCTACGGCTACACTACGGCCAAGGCGATCGGCTACGGCTATGTTCGCGATGCCGGTGGTGTTACGGACGGGTTCATCACCGAGGGGACATATGAACTGGAAGTGGCGACAGAGACGGTCGCCTGCAACGTGCATCTCGAACCGCTATACGACCCGGCAATGGCGCGGATCAGATGCTGAAACGATCTAAGCTAATCTAGCAAAGACGCCAAACCGGCGATCACCACGGCGGGCGTCCATTTCGACTTGCGGCGGGCAATCCGGCCGGATTGATCTTCGCTGTCATAGTCGGCGGCGATTGGCTGTGATGTGAACAGGGCCTTATCGTTGAGCGTACGGATGTTGACGATGCCGTAGGCCGCTTCGCCGTCCGTCAATATGCAGCCCATATAGGTGCCGCAGTTTCTACACAGCACGAAGTCGGCGGTCTTCAGGCCGAAGCTGTAGCGATTGAGAGTGCCCGGGGTCTGTTCGGTGAAGCGGACCTGGCCGGCCGGATCGCTGACGGCCCTGGCACCGTGCAGGCGGCAGAAGCTGCATTGGCACTCGCGGACTTCGGCCTCGGCCGGCGGAATGTCGCTCGTGTGCTCGACCGTGATCGCGCCGCAGTGACAGCGGCCTTGGTAGGTTACTGCCATCTAGATGTGCAATCTATTGAAAGCTCAAATCTAGGTCGCTGTGACGCCGGCGCCTTCATACATCGCCTCGTTCTGGGTCGTGAGGATGCGGTTGTGCCAGGCAAGGGCGTCCTCCGACAGGTCTTCTTGCGGCGGCGGAACATGGTGGAAATGGCCATAGCGGTCCTCGCCGCGCACCAGCATGCCGAAATCCTCCCTGGCCACCGTCTGGCGGACATGCGGGGCGATGTAGTTGATGGCAAAACCGATGCGCCGTTCAGCCGACCGGTTGGGAGCAGAGGCGTGCAGGAGCTTGCCGTGGTGGAACGACGCCTGGCCCGGCTGCATCGGCACCTGCAGCACCGTCGCTTCGTCGTCAAGACCCCAGTAGCGCAGGTCCTGGTGCCAGCTGACATAGCTTTCCGTGTGCGGCTCCTTGATGAAGAAGGTGCCGCCCCAAACCAGGATGTCGGGGCCGATGACCTCTTCGACGACGTCCAGGA
>JAEKFU010000557.1 GCA_016522385.1 Pseudomonadota bacterium | reverse complement strand
TCGTGGTCGCCGCTGTGGCTTGGTGGCGGCCATGGGAACAAAGCATGAAACTGGCTCTTGTGGAGAGCCAGGCGCTGTCGCTTCCCGATCAACCCTCTATCGCCGTGCTGCCGTTCGTCAATATGAGCGACGATCAGGCGCAGGAGTATTTTGCCGACGGCATGACGGAGGATCTGATCACTGATCTGTCGAAGATCTCCGGTCTGTTCGTGATCGCCCGCAACTCGAGTTTTGCCTACAAGGGCAAATCTCCGGACGTTCGGCAGGTGGCGCGGGAGCTTGGCGTACGCAATGTGATAGAGGGTAGCGTGCGGCGCGCAGGGGACCGGGTGCGGATCAACGTCCAGCTCATTGACGCGGCAACAGGTGGCCACAGATGGGCGGAGCGCTATGATGGGCCGCTGTCAGATGTCTTTGCGCTGCAAGATCAAGTGACCGAAAACATCATCCGCGAACTGGCGGTCCGCCTGACCCCGGGTGACAAGGCGCGGCAAGCGGAAGCCACCACGGACAGTGCGGAAGCGCACGATGCATTCCTGCGAGGCTGGGCCCACTATGTAAGGTCTTCAGCTGAAGATTATGCTGCGGCGATCCCGCACTTCGAGCACGCGGTGCGACTCGATCCTAATTACAGCCGCGCACACGCGGTGCTCGCGTCGATCTATCAGGTCGCGCGGATCAGGGGGTGGCAGGCGCATTTGGGTCTCACGCCCGATGATACCCTGGAGCAAGCCGTAGAGCACCTCGCGGACGCGATGAAGCGGCCGACCCCCTTGGCACATCAGGTGGCCTCGAGTTTTTTCACCCATCAGGGCCGGCACGATGAGGCCATCACGGAGGCCGAACACGCTGTTGAACTCGACACTAATGATCCAGCCGGCTATTTCGCTATGGCACGAGCGCTGGCGTTCGCGGGCCGGTCGGCGGAGGCCGAGGAGTTCATCGACAAAGCCAAGCGACTCAATCCCTACTACCCCACCGACTACGACTTCTACAGCGGGGTGGTGGAATTCGGTCAGGAACGTTTCGAGGAGGCCGCGGTGTCGCTCGAGAATGCTCACAAGCTTGCAAGGGACAACCCTGGCGTGTTGATGTTCCTGATCGCTAGCTATGGCCATCTCAATAGGGCTGCGGAAGCCGAGCCCGCGATGAAGAAACTGCGCGCCCTGGCCAGTACGCGATCGATGGAATGGATTTTCAGCGCTACCGTGCTTGATGTTCGCTGGTGGCGTTTCAAACACAAAGAAGATACCGAGCGTCTGCGGCTGGGCTTGCGGCGGGCGGGTGTGCCCGAATTCGAAGCGGAATGGGGCCTGCCGCGAAGTGAGCGGTTATCCGGCGAGGAGATTCACACGCTGGTTTTTGGTCGCACGATGCACGGACGCCATCCGGCCTCAGGTATTGAGTTTACTATTCGCCGCAATGCCGATGGTGCTTTCATGGCCGAAGGTCTGTGGAACGACAACGGCACGAGCCGGATCGAAGACGACCGTCTGTGCAATCAATGGGGCAAATTCGGAGCGTCTTGCGGCGTCATCTACCGAGATCCGTCCAGCGGCTCGGCTCAGAGCAAGGACTACATTCTGGTCCAGCGTTCGGGCGCTTATCCTTTCTCGATTCTCGAGTGAAAGGTATGCGCGCCGGGTAGGTCAGTCGATGTGGCGATGCAAACGCGGTGCGGCTTAGGGGGGATCGGTGGGATAGCCCGCCGCCTGCCATTCCGGGAACCCGCCCCGGAAGTAATAAACCTTCTGAAAACCCCAGGCCGCGGCCTTGGCGCAGGCCTTAGAGGAGCGTTTACAACTCGGCCCCGCGCAATAGATCACCACCTCACCGTCCTTGGCGCCGATCTCGAGAAGACTCGCCTCGTTGAAGTCGTTGAAAAACTCTAGGAAATGCGCCCCCGGGATATGCGCCGCTTCCCAGAGCTCGGGGGTGCGGACGTCAACAAAGGCGACGCCGCGATCGTGCAACTCCTTGGCTTGGTGTGCGTCGATGGTGGTTGCGCCGTCTACGGTCAACGGCGACTCCGGCGTTTCTTGAGCGAAGGCACCGGTTACCGCGATCGTGAGTGCAGCAAAAAGTGCGATACAAATCGGTTGCTTTATCATTCGATGACCCCAACGTTCATATAGGTAGCATCGCGTCAAATCATAGCAGCCTGGCGCGGCTGTGTAACCCGCCTTAGCACGGGTGATGGCCGGAGCACGCAGAAGCGACGTGCGAAATCGGTTCGCTATGGCGTTGGGCCCGAGGATATGGACACGCTAGTCGTCCCCCCCGCTCACCAAAACCTTGACGCAACTGGAAGCACTAGTCGCCACGGCTTGGGCCAGGGTCGCCATCGCCTTTGGCCGTGGAAAGCCGCGTCGCGAAGCAAGCACGACACGACGACTCGGGGCTGGCCTGGGAAAGCGACGGATCTCGATTAGCCGCTGCGAATATCTGTCGGCGCCCGCGGCCGTGCAGGGCAGCACCGTCACCCCAATACCGGATGCCACCATATGGCGAATCGTTTCTAAAGAGCTACCCTCTA
>JAEKFU010000550.1 GCA_016522385.1 Pseudomonadota bacterium | reverse complement strand
GGCTCGAAAAATTCTACAGTATAAACGACTGTTGGTTGGCCGACGACCGCCGCAAGCTGCTGGCGCTCGCTCGGGATCTGGTCAATTCAGACTATGCCGGCCATCGGCTGACCTTCCAGCTTTTTGCGCAGTCACCGCCCTTCGCTCATTTAGCCGCCGTCTACCGGACATTCGACTGGGATGGCCCGCTGGAATTCGCCCACAAGGCCGCCGGGCTGTCCGACCGGGTGTGGGGAGTCGACAAACAGGCGGCCGAGTAGGAAAGGGGCTGATGGCTCATAAACGTCTGCGTCCGTTCAACACCAAGGACACCTACCCCGAGCAGAGGCTCAACAATGACCTTAGTCAGGGCGTGGTGGCGCGGGGCACCATGGTGTTCCTTCGCGGCCAGGTTTCCCAGGACCTCGAAACGCGCGAAAGTCTGCACATCGGCGATGCTGGTCAGCAGACCGCCAAGGCAATGCAAAACATCAAGATGCTGCTCGAGGAAGCGGGGTCCGAGCTTGATCACATTTGTCGCATTGTCGTCTATCTCACCGACATCCGTCACCGCGACGCGGTCTACCAGGAAATGGGCAAATGGCTGAAAGGTGTCCATCCCTGTTCAACGGGCCTGGTCGTGCCAGCCCTGGCGCGCCCGGAATGGGTGGTGGAGATAGAAGTGACGGCGGTTATTCCGGATTGAAGAGCAGGGCACGAAAAGTGACTTATCTATTTTGTCGAAGCATTCCTTTCGTGTCGCCCTCGGGCCTGACCCAAGGACCTAAATCTCAACATGTGCATCTCGTAACATTGATACTAGGCTCAAGCCCGGCAATAACAACAACAAGAGGCGCCGCGACTTGTTTAGCAAGTGGAGCCTTCAGCCATGGATGACCTCAGCCTCGAAACCAGGGAACTACTCTCAGCCTTGCAGCAATCCGCTCGCAGTCCGCTATCCGCGGCCAATGCCATGCCGGCCGGCATCTACCACAGCCCGGATATCCTCGCCCTCGAACAGCAGCGCATCTTCGCCCGGGACTGGGTGTCACCCGGTCTTGCCGCCGATATCCCGGACCCGGGCGACTATCTGACCGATTCGGTCGCCGGCCAGCCAGTTTTCTGCATCCGCGGTAAAGAGGGTGAAATCCGCACTCTGTCCAATGTCTGCCGCCACCGCATGATGTTGCTGCTTGAGGGCCGCGGCCAGGCCAAGCGCATCGTTTGCCCATACCATGCCTGGACTTATGGGCTCGACGGCAGCTTAATTGGCGCCGGCCACATGGACAAGTCCGACGGCTTCAATAAAGCTGACCACTGCCTTCCGAAAATCCGCACCGAAATTTGGAACGGATGGATTTACATAACACTTAACCCCGACGCGCCATCTGTGGCCGAAATCCTAGCGCCATTGAACGATCTGGTCACGCGATACGGCATGGCCGACTATGTGCCCGTTGTGCTGAAGGATGAGGCCTGGAAGACCAACTGGAAACTGCTAACCGAGAACTTCATGGAAGGCTATCACCTGCCGGTCGCCCACAAGGCAACCGTCGGCCAGTGGATGCCGATTACCTCGGTAAACTTTCCGCAGGACGTGCATGACGGCTTCACGTACCAGACCTTCACCAAGGACGAGAACGCCACCTATGGCCGCGCCCATGCCGACAACCAGTCGCTTCAAGGCAAATGGCGCCACACCACAGTGATGCCGACGGTATTCCCGTCGCACATGTACATACTGGCGCCCGACCACTTATGGTACCTCTCCCTGCGCCCCGACGGCACGGAACATGTCAATGTCCGCTTCGGCGTTGCCATCGCCCCAGAAGTCCACGCCGCCCTCGACACACCGATCGATTGGGTGGCCGACCTGATGACCTTCTTCAACCAGGTCAACGATGAAGACCGGTTTGTTGTTGAAGGCATATGTCAGGGCTCCAGGGCACCTGATGCCCGGCCTGGCCCGTTAAGCTGGCTGGAACGCGAGATTCATGATTTTATGGGTTATCTGGCTAGTCGACTGCTCTCCCAAGACAGGGTGCGGCAGCAGGCTGCGGAATAATATGAGAGGGGAGGGCGTCCATTGGGCCCGACAGGGAAACCAAAATGACCTTTTCGATAGCCGGCCATTGCGTCCGCTCAGGCATGTTCGGCGTGGCGATCACCACGTCCTCGATCTGTGTCGGCGCCCGCTGCCCGCATGCCCGGTCCGGGATTGGTGCGGTCGCCACCCAGAATATCACCGACCCGCATCTTGCTGATTTGGTCTTTGAGCACCTGGAGCGTGGGGACTGCGCCAGTGTTGCGGTTGATGCGGTCGTCGACGGCCGCCCCAATATCGAATACCGTCAACTCACCGCCGTTGATCGCAACGGCGATTCCGCTCATTTCACAGGGACCAAAACACTCGGCACAAATTCCGTCAGCGAAGGTCAGCATTGTATCGCTGCCGGCAATCTCTTGTGTTCTGAGGCAGTGCCTGCGGCGATGACAGAATCATTCGCCAACAATGCTGGCGAACATCTTGCCGAACGATTGCTGCGCGCCCTTGAAGCCGGCCTGGCTGCCGGTGGCGAAGAGGGCGACGTCCACTCCGCCGCGCTCATTGTCCACGATGCACAGCCCTTCGCACTGGTCGATCTGAGATGCGACTGGGATGATGAGGACCCGGTCAAGGTCCTGCGCCGCTTGTGGACCGAATACGAACCGCAAATGCAGGCCTACCTTGACCGCGCCTTGAACCCGTCTGCTGCGCCTAGCTACGGTGTGGCAGGTGATCCGTGAGAATGCAATGAAGAAACCGGATCTGTGGATCGACCACATCCCTTACGAGAATGCTGAAGGCCGTTTGCGGGTGCTTTATGACCGCATCAAAGGGCCGCAGAACAACGTCGACAATATTATGCTGGCGCACAGCCTCCGACCGCACACGATGGAGGGCCACGTGACCCTTTACAAATATGTGCTGCACCATTCCGCCAACAAGCTGGACAAATGGTATCTTGAAGCAATCGGAGTTTATGTCAGCTTGATCAATGCCTGCGACTATTGCATCGAGCACCATTTCGACGGTCTCACACGCCTCGTCGGTGACGCTGCTCGCGCCAATGCCATGCGTGCCGCCATGACGGCGGAATCGCTTTTGGACGCATTCGATGCCAGACAATGCGCTGGCTTGGACTACGCAGCAGCGTTGACGCGTGATCCCTCCAGCTTGAATGAAGCCAGCATCGCGGCACTGCGCACCGCTGGATTTGATGATGGCGAAATCCTCGAAATCAACCAAGTCACCGCCTATTTCAACTACGCGAACCGCACCGTCCTAGGCCTCGGCATTACGACTGAAGGTGACATCCTTGGCCTGTCACCGAACAATAGCGACAATCCTGACGACTGGCAGCACCGTTGAAGCTTGTCAGTGCCGATTGGACACGCTCTAAGCCGATTTTGACATCTCGATGCCCCGCTCGACCACCTCGCGCCATTCGCGCTTGAGCGGCATGATCGGTGGACTCGGCGTGAAGATGGTCTCAGGAGTCGGCTCGGCCACGGCCTTTTCAATGTTGCGTCCGGTGACCTCGCCACGCCGGAAGAATGTATTGTAGATACCCCATTGCGCCAGGTTGCGCGAGCCCGTCCATGGCGCCCGACGCGCCATCGATGACAGCGAATAGAACCGCTCGTAGGCCCGCATATGGCCTTCGCGAAGTTGCTGTGGCGTCAGGCTCTTCGGTTGGTAGACAATATGTCCCTGATCATAGAGGTTCCAGTCGAAGGATACGACGTCCCTTTTCATCTGATACCAAAGCAGTGTGCCGGGATACGGCGTTAGCACCGAATAGGCGCACATGTCGAAGCTGGCATCGATGTTGAAGTTGACCGTGGCATCGAACACCGAGGGATCGTCGCTGTCGAAGCCGAAGATGAACAGGCCGAACACCAGAATTCCGTAGCTATGGATTTTCTCAACAAGTTTCTGGAAATTCTCTGGCCGGTTGACGTGCTTGTGCACACTGGTCAGTGTCTCGCGTGAGATTGATTCAAAGCCGATCGACAGCATGAAACAGCCGCTTTCGGCGGCCAGTTCAAGCAGTTCGTCATTGAGCGCCAGCTTGCTCGTCACGCCGGCCTGCCACTTGATGCCACGGCCTTTTAGCGCCCGCATGACTTCCTTGGGTCTCTCCGGGGTGCCGAAGAAGTCGGCATCGTTGAGCGAAATAAAATTCTGGCCGCAATTCTCGATCTCGTGGATCACTTCGTCGACCGGCCGATAGCGGAACTTCAGCCCGTTCATCATGTGTTCTGAACAGAAGCTACAACCGTGATGGCAACCGCGCGAGGTCTGCACAAAGGTCCGATTCACATATCGGTTCCGTTTGACGAGGTCGTAGCGCGGCATTGCCATGTTGACCATCGGGTGCAGCTTGTCGGCCTTGTAGATGCCAGCAAGCTGGTTATTCTCCAGATCGTCAAGCACCTTGTCCATGACGAGGTCAGCCTCACCGACCACGACCGCATCACAGTGTTGCAAGGCTTCGTCAGTCATGAAACTGGGATGCACCCCGCCCATCACCACCGGCACGCCGCGCCGTCGGAATTCAGCCGCAATCTCGTAGCCGCGCTTCACATAGCTGGTCATAGCGGAAATGCCGACCATATCCACCTTGGCGTCGAAATCGATTTCCTCGATGTTCTCATCCGTCAGGATGACCTCGTATTTGTCCCGCGGGATCAAACCGGCGACCGTCAGCAGCCCGGCGAGCGGCGAATACAGCGCCCTGTTGAAGAACATCGGTCGGGTCGTGAAGGATTGGGTCTTGGGATTGATCAGATGGACTGTTCGGGTCGGCATGCATCATCTCCATGTTAACGACAGTTAACTCGACATAACCCCTGAGCCCTTTGATCTAGTGAGGATGATAGATGAAGATGGTGACACTGGGAACGGCAAATATCCCTATCAACCGGTCACTTTTCTGAATTTTTGTTTGGTTCGTACCAGTGATGAAATTTTACATCTGTTAAGTGCAAATCTATGCCGCACTTTCCGCAATATAATGCTCGTTGATACGATGATCGTAATTTGGAATTTGTCATCGCCTTTATTCGAAACATCACGGGTAAGGCCGTGTGGAGAACTGACTGTTATGAACAATATGAAAAAGGTTTTGCTGAGCCTGTCTGTCGCGAGCTTGGCTCTCTACTCAACGCAGAGCTTTTCGGCTCAGTCCATCGAATTGGCCGAAACGATCAAGCGAACTCACACGGGAAATGTCAGGCCGTTGCGTGTGCAAGGCCATGCCAGTGTCACGTTGAATGCCGATATAATGTCGGTCGACATCTCCGTTGCCGCCCGTGCAGACTCGATTGATGAGGTAATCAGCAGTCTTAAGGAACGCCGCAGCGAAGTTTCCGGTAGGGCCGGCGCAAGTGACTTGTCGGTAACCACCACCGGCATAAAATCGCTGCGGGTCTCAAGAGTCAGAAGCGACAGTTCGGAATATCGCGGCGAAATGCAGATGGGCATTGAAGTTGTTGGGTTTGATGATCCGCTGACGGCCATCGCAAGGATCGCCGACGATCGCGTCACCCGCATTGGCAGTCTGAGATACAGTTTCAGCGAGGATTTTCTCAAACAGAATGACCTTTGCGACATGGCCGTGGCCGATGCGCGGGAAAAGGCTGCCAAGCGCGCCGAGGCCACCGGTCACAAGCTCGGCAGGCTGGTGGAGCAGCATTGCAACAACCCCTACCACCGGCACGGTCAGTTTTCGTCCGATCCCCGCAAAAAACTGTTCACGACCGTCAGCGCAACCTTCGAGCTGACAAAATAGGCACTGGAGCGCGATGGGTGAGTTCGTGCGCCTTGCGCCAGCACGACCATCTGAATTTCAACGGATCCTAGCTCACAATCTTGCCGTAACGTTGCCGGACGCCGTCCCGCCCGCAGAATAAAATTTGCGTATCGAAATCAGCATGCAATACCTATCAGCCGCAAAAAACCACCAGGGCTGAAGCAATCCGATAATGACCAGCACCGTCGCAACACCCGCAGTCGACCGGAACCGCAATGCCAGGCGCAATGCGTTGATCCTGTCGGCCGCCCAGGCGGTCAACGGGGCAGGGCCGCCGATCGCCATTTCGCTGGGCGGGTTGGCCGGCTTTTATCTTTTGGGCGCCGACAAATCCCTGGCGACCGCCCCGGTGACCGGATACAACGTCGGCGTGGCGCTCGCCGCTCTGCCAGCGGCGCTGCTGATGCGTCGCATTGGCCGGCGTTACGGCTTCATCTCCGGTGCCCTCGGTTCAGCCTGCGGAATGTTCCTGTGCGGCTGGTCACTCCTAATCGGCAGTTTCTGGCTATTTGCCATTGGCATGTTGTTTATCGGCGTCGGCGCCGCATTCGTTCATCAATACCGCTTTGCGGCCACCGATCAGGGTGATGCAGGCTTCGCGCCCAAGGCGATTTCCTGGGTTCTGGCCGGCGGCATCGGCGCAGCGGTCATTGGTCCGCAGCTGGCGATCTGGACCAAGGACCTGTTGTTGCCGGTCCAATTTGC
Organism: Pseudomonadota bacterium; assembly: GCA_016522385.1. Classification (GTDB taxonomy): domain Bacteria; phylum Pseudomonadota; class Alphaproteobacteria; order Rhizobiales; family Aestuariivirgaceae; genus JABDJG01. The sequence continues at coordinate 8,007 of JAEKFU010000550.1, read as the reverse complement.
CGGCGCCTTCTTTTCAGCGATCGGACTGTCGCTGATCGGCATCATCATACTGGCATTGCTTAAGTTCGATGTGCCGATGAGCCTGCCAGACCAGCAAGGAACCGGCTCCGGCCGGCCGCTTGCAGAGATCATGCTACAGCCACGATTCATGGTTTCGGTGGTCTGTGCGGTTGGCTCCTATGCGTTGATGTCATTTGTTATGACCGGTGCGCCGCTTGCCATGGTCGGCTGCGGCATCAGCGCAGAAAATGCCACGCTGGGCATCCAGTGGCATGTCATCGCCATGTTCGCGCCGAGCTTTGTCACCGGCAGTTTGATCTCCCGCTTCGGCAAGGAAAAGATCGTCGCGACCGGCCTCATCATCCTCGCCATTTGCGCAGTTGTCGCCCTAACCGGGCTAGAATTGTGGAAATTCTGGCTCGCTTTGGTGCTGCTCGGTCTTGGCTGGAACTTTGGCTTCATTGGCGCCACGGCTATGCTCACCCAAACCTACCGACCGGAAGAAAAAAGCAAGGCCCAGGGCGCCAACGACTTTCTGCTGTTCGGTTGCGTCGCCTTTGCGTCTCTGATGTCCGGGCAGGTTCTCAATGCTTGGGGCTGGACTGCGGTAAACCTGATCGTCTTCCCGGTGGTGGCCGCCTGTTTGCTGCTGCTAGGCTTCCTGGTCTGGTTCGAGCGCAGCCAAGCGCCATAACCTCAGTCTCAACAGACCCTAGAGCGTGTCCTTCTCATGTGGAATCATTTGACCGCGTTCCTGCGTCTGCTGGCTAGGCAGGCTTCGCGCCGTGGTCTGGTTGACCACAAGCGGAGCGTAACGACGTCCAGCGGGCGCAGAAACACGGATTTGGGCCATCAAATGTTTCCACATGAGAAGGACACGCTCTAGTGCAGCCACCGGCGCTCGCTCGTCGGTCACGAACATTCTGCCGGCGATGCGTCAGTTACGAGCGTCAGGTAACGCCCGTTGACCCAGCCTTGCACGAGAGGGGTGTCGGGGGTCGGGCCTGGAACCCGGATGCGACACCAGGGCGGACGGATGCTCTTTCTGCCTAGCGGATCGAGCCCGCGCCATTTGCTAAGCGGCAGATCACCCTCGCAGGCACCGGACGTCAGGCCCCAGGCGTCGGCTGGCAGGCGTGCTGTCACTTTGTGTCCGATGCTCGGTCCCTCATGAACGTCGACGCCTGCCGTGCGACTTGCGCAAATCACTTTTAGGCGCCCATCGGCGCTCGCCAGGTCATCGGCTGGCCGTGGTCTGGGTACAACCATTGCATTGCCCACGCGTGGCAGGACCGGGAAGTCAAAATGGGTCTTTCGATAGGGTTCGTCTTTCAATTCGAAATGCCACCATTCGCGGTGGTAATTGGTGAAGCCGGCCCGTCGCATTTCCGACACCAGCAGCATCCGGTTGGCTTTCGCTGCACCCGTGATCGCAGGATTGCGCGTATGGCTCAACTCATGGAAACAGTCATAACCGGTTCCAAAATCAAGACTATTGTCGGCAAAGCGCTGGCTTCGTGGCAGGTGGCAGGCAGCCTGTGGCGCGTCCGGGTCGTAAACTGGTTCGGCAGCTGGTGGCAGAGTGATGATGGTCAGATCAACTGTGCTGCCGCGCGAATGTTTGGAGCGTTTCGCGATGTATTTGCGCCGGAACAATTCCGATTTTGGGATAGTCGGGTAGAACTCTGCCTTGGTTTTGCGGTCGCCGAGATTGCGCGCCCAGGCAATGAAGTCGCTGACCGCACGTTTTGGCCGATAACAGTCATAAACCTTCAGCGACAGACTTTTGGACTTTAACCTGGCCTGAACTTTCTTCAACCGCAGTGCTGCGCGCCGCGTAAGGATGCACTCATTGGCCTCGTAACCCGCCACCGGTCGGCCGAGAAAATTGTGACTGCCGAAATAACGCATGTCCTGAACAATGGTTGGCGCGACATCTCGCAGATAGGCAAAGCCTTTCGGCAATTTGTTTGCGCCTTCCGCCGTTCCAACACTGGTTACGGCAGCGCACAGCAAGGCGGCTGTGAGGGTGCGAATCATATGCCCTAGATTGTCTGCCAGAATTCCGCCGGCAATGCGAGTTAGCTGATCGTCGCGATGGCGCGATCAGGATGACATTTCGTTGACTCAACAAAATGGGATCCTGAGCTAGCGCGGCCGGGCGCCAGTCTGCATATGCGCAAGGTAACGTGCATAGGCCCAGCCGCGTTCGCCCTGATAGGTGACCACACACCATCTATGGCGGTATCCGCTCACTTTGCGGCATTGACCGACTTCCACGTTGATGCCGTCATGCGGGATGCGCGATGTGATCTGATGTTTTGTACCTGGCCCACTACGTACGTTGAGCATGTCGGGCGGAATGTGATCGATCACCCTATAGAGACGCGCGTAACTGCCGCTTTGCGTGCCACCTGACTGCGTCAAGTAACGCGTCGAAGCCCAGCCGCGGTAGCAGCGATAGCGGACCACACACCAGTTGCCGTTCGATTTGCACCGCTCGATGCCGACGCCGCGCCCATTCGGTGGGATTTCGCCGACAATCTCATACCGGCTACCGGGCCCGGCACGAATGTTCAAAACATCGTTCGAGCGGACCCCGCTGACACGGTAGCTGCCGTGCGGTGCCCCGCAATCCCCGGTCTGCGGCGGCACAGTGTTGTCAGGCAGCGGCAGCGGATCCGGCGCCGGTTGCCGACTGGCCTGGCGCTGCAAGCGGGTAATCTGCGCTTTAGCCTCGCTGACATAGGTGCCATTGGGAAAGGCGATCAGATAACGCCTGTAGGCGGCGATAGTGTCCGCCTTCTTAATACGCAACCACATCTGCTCATCTGACATCGACCGGACGATTCTGCTAACCTGATCCGCGCGCTCGTGTTTGGGAAAACGAGTGAGGAAGGCTTCATAGCCCTCTAGCGTGTTGAGTTCGAGCGCCTTGTAAAAGGCAATGTCCGCGTCCGCCTGGTCAGCTGCTTCAGGCGTTGGTGCAGGCGCTGGTATCGGGTCAGCGATCTTGGGCGGTTCGACTGTAGCTTCGGTCTGGCCGGCAAAGAATACCTCGCGCATCAGTTGGCTTTCTTCTGTGGGCAATTGTGCACCGCCGGTCTTCTCATGAACGGCAATGCGCACCTGTTTGAAAACCTGTTCGACGGTCAGACCGGGCGTTAAGATGACTTTGGCCAGCGCCTCCGAGAAGGGAGAATTTGCAGAGTCGCCGTCGGCCGCGACCTGGCCGGGGGCAGCAGCATAGGAGATAATTGATCCGGCCGGTGCCTCCATGCGAGCCAATCCCCGCGACATCGACCGTGCGGCCGCCTTGAACGGGTTGTTGCGGCAGGCATCGAGTACGATGATATTTACATTGGCACCGGCGATCCGCAGCGTGTGGAACACATCATTGGCGCTAACGCTTTCGAGCGGCACATCGGCTTCAGCTTCGATTTTTGCATCGACCGGCACCAGAAAGTTTGTGCCGTTCACCTGCAGGCCGTGTCCGGCATAGTACAGCAGCGCCATAGTATCGGGCCCGGACGCTTGGACCTTGCGCGCAAACGCCGCCACTGCCCGGCCCAACGTCTTTTGCTCAAGGTCGGTATGAATCTGGACAGTGAAGCCAACCTGTTGCAGCGCTGAAGTAATCAGACGCGCGTCGTTTGCCGGGTTGTCCAGTCTTGCCGTGTGCCGGTAATCGGAGTTGCCGATAACCAGCGCCAGCCGTGATTCGGCACCGACTGGCGCAACTAACACGGCCATTCCAATGCACAACAGCACGCTCAATCCAAACAGGATTCTGATACCACTCACAATTGGCTCCATACCGAGCGTCCAGTTGGTGAATTATGAGACAGTTGAGCCACTTATGTCCAAGGAATTGTCGCCAGATGGGGGTATCAGAGGATGATTCAAACGATCAATCAAGGCGACTAAGCCGTTCAATCAGCTGCTCGACATCCCCAGCACATTGATATAGCCCGAAACCGAGCCGTAGTCGGCTGCCGCGATGATCGGTAACGATTCCATTGCGGTGGAGTTTTTGAAACAACCAGCCTGCATCGGGGCGCTCAAATGTCAGAAAATTACCGATAGCCGTTTCATCGGGCTTCAGCACCAGCGAAACCGGATGCAGCGGACTGGACGGAATTTGTGCAAGGCCTGCGATAAACATATCCTGCAGGGTCCGCGCATGGCTGTGGATGACGGCCGCATCCAGACGTTTTTCATTCAGCCAATGTAGGCTTGCCCGCAGACGGTAAAGTCCGGATGGATCGAACGTCGAGCCCATAAATCGCCAACCGGTGCTGTCATAGGGAACGCCTTTCTGCGCATTAGCCAGGCTGCCGAAACCGGCATACCAGCCTGTATTGCGCGGCCGCGCGGCAATGCCGGGCGGGCAATGCATGAAACACGCTCCTTCTCCGGCCATGGCGTATTTGTAACCGCCGCCCAAATAGAAAATGCGATCGGCGACATTTGACAAATCAGTCGGCCGGGCAAGAAAGCCGTGATAGCCGTCGATCACCACAAGCGCGCCACGGTCGAAGACCTCTTCGATGAGCCGATCGAGGCAATCGATGACAAATCCTGAATTGAAAAATACCTGACTGACAAAGATGAGATCGAAAGCCGGATTGATTTTGCTCGCCTCGACAAACCGCTCCACGAAACTTGCATAAGGCTCCGTGGCGATGGTGGTCATTTCGACAAGACCGTCTTCTTTCAGCCTGGCGCATTGTCGACGGAAGGAATGGAACTCGCTGTCACTTGTCAGAATTCGTGGCGAGCGGTCAGGCGGCAGGCAGGACAGGATCCGCATGACCAACTCATGCGTATTCGGCGCGGGTACGAGCGTTTCCGCATCAGGAAGATTCAGATGCTGTGCGATCAGGCCGCGCACATCGCCCCAGACATCTCCCAGAATTTGATCCCATTTTTCGTCCGACAACGCCGAGGCCTCGTCCCAACAGCGCAGTTGCGCATCGCGTGTCACATCCGGCCAGAAATGGTGGCTGTGGGCGGCAAAATGCAACCGACCGGCATGTTGCGACCGGAAACGCGAAAAGTCTGATGTCAGATCCAGCGGTAATTGATGTTTTGCAGTCGGCATGATGTACTGGATCCAGAGGTTCAGATGGGCAATTCCAAAGAGACTAACCGCGTCGAGCGTGGCATGCATCTGGATTTTTCCGAGCGCATGTCATATGGCGACTATCTGAAACTGGACCAGTTGCTGGCCGCCCAGGCACCGCTGAGTGATCAGCATGACGAAACGATGTTCATCATCGTGCATCATGTCCAGGAGTTGTGGATTCGCCTGTCGATACATGAACTGAACTATGCCATGCAGTCGCTGCGTCAGGACAAATGTGGCATTGCATTCAAGGCCTTGGCTCGGGTCTCTCGGGTCCAGGAACAACTGCTCAGTGCCTGGGACGTGCTCTCGACCATGACCCCAGCTGACTATCTGACCTTCCGCGATCGCCTCGAAGGCGCGTCCGGATTTCAGTCGCACCAGTATCGCATGTTGGAAATTCTCCTCGGTGCCCGGGATGATAAGACGCTGCTGCCGCACAAGCACAAGGGCGATGTCTATGAAGCGCTCCAACAGGCTTTCACTAGCCGCAGCATTTACGACGAGGCTATAGCTTTTCTCCACCGCCAAGGCTTCGATGTGCCCGATCAGCTTCTCAATCGCAACTTTGCGCAAGCCTACCAGTACAGTGATGCGCTAGCCGGCATCTGGCTCGACATTTATCGCGCTCCAGATGAGCACTTCGAAGCCTATCAGTTGGCCGAAGAGCTAGTGGATGTCGAGGATTGGTTCCAGCAATGGCGCTTCCGTCACATGAAAACAGTTCATCGCATCATCGGCACCAAGTCCGGCACTGGCGGTTCATCCGGCGTCGACTATCTCAAAAAGACATTGGATCGCACCTTCTTCCCCGAATTATGGGACGTGAGAACGCGACTTTAGGGCTTCATCAGTTAGAGGATTGCGCGCGCTCGTCGATTTCACTACTGAGGAAGCGGCTAAGCATCGATTAGAGGGATCTGTACGATGTCGAGCGAACCAGTTGCCAGCAAGGCGGAACCCGCCTCCAGCCGGGAGTGGCATTACCATCCCGATCTGCCGATACCCAACTCACCGCTGTTTGCCTGGCCGCCTCAGCCTATCGACAGTTTCAGGTGGCTGGCAAAGTCCTGGCTCAGGATCTCCGAGCGGATGATCTTTGCGCTGGTTGCCGTCGCCATGTGGCTCTACTGCCAGCCCTCGCTTGAGGATTGCAAGATGTTTGGCATTGACTGGATCGCCCAGATGTATTTGCGCAATCTCTTGCTTATGGTTATGTGCGCCGGCGGCCTGCATCTCTATTTCTTTGTCTACAAGAAGCAGGGCAAGAAACGCAAATTCGATCCGCGCGACCTAACCCGCTCCGGCCGCGCGTTCACCATGAACAACCAGGTGCTGGACAACATGATCTGGACCTGTGCCAGTGGCGTAACCGTCTGGACGGCTTACGAGGCCCTCCTCATTTGGGGCTACGCCAACGGCTACGTGCCCTGGATGAGCTTCAGCGAGCACCCGGTTCTATTTTTGTTGTGGTTTGCGGTCATCCCCGTTTGGACGTCGTTTCATTTCTACTGGATCCACCGCCTGCTGCACTGGCCACCGCTCTATCGGGTGGCCCATTCGTTGCACCACAGGAACGTCAATATCGGACCCTGGTCCGGTCTTTCGATGCACCCTATCGAGCATGTCATCTATCTGAGTTCGATATTCATCCACTGGATCGTCGTCTCGCACCCCATCCATGTGTTCTTCCACAACCTGTGGAACACGCTCGGCGCCGCGACGACCCACACCGGCTATGAAACCCTGCTCGTTGACGAAGACCGCGGCATCGACCTTGGCGCCTTTCACCATCAGCTTCATCACCGCTATTTCGAGTGCAATTATGGCAATGCGGAGATGCCCTGGGACAAGTGGTTCGGCTCATTCCACGACGGTTCTCCCGAAGCCACCGAACGCGTCCGTGAACGCCGAAACGGCCACCGGCTACAAAGGTAATTCAAAGTGCCCTTACGCCGCCCCCGCTGAAGGATACTCACCTCCATCCATGATCACGAATTGGCTGGCGGCGGTCCTCCTTATGGTATTATTTGTCACGCACGAAGCCGTTTGCGGTAGCGCCGGATGTCCAGCCGGCGATAGGCTGGTGTCAACCGCCAATCAGTGCCAGCCCGACAGAAATGACAAGCAGTGCTGCAAATGTGACATTTGCAATGCGACCGGTACGTGGATGCCGCAGTAATCCGGAGAGAATGGAACCGAAAACAAGCCACGCTGAGTTTACGATGATGATCACCAGCAGCAACGCAGCGATCTTGGCACTGGCATCGACCAGGATATTGCCCTTCAGCAGGGTATTGCTGGAGTAGACAGCGCCGATGGCGGCGAACGCTTTGGGGTTGGCAATCGCCAAGGCAAATCCACCTGATAACGCTGGAACTTTGGTATTGACGCGGTCGGCATCAAGAATCGGTGCTGTTGCTATCTTGTAAGCTAGAAAAAGGATATATGCCGCTGCAAACGCGCTGATAAACCAAACCAGCTCTGGCTGCGCAAGGATCAAACCGGTGACGCCTGTTGCAATAAGCAGCAGCACGGTGAACGTTCCTGCTATAATGCCGGTGAGATACGGCAAACCGCGGCGAACACCGAAGGCCGATCCAATGGCGGCAAGACTCATGGTTGCAGGGCCCGGACTGCCCATGAGCGGAAACGCCGCCAACCAGAGAACTATTAGCTCGCTTGACATACGCCACCTTGCTGCCGTCTTCGATTTCATCATGACACGTCAGGGACCCATGTCTTGAACGATTGTGCACCATGACCATTCCGCGCCAACGAAATTGGATCAGGTTTGTCGCTAGGTCGCCGGGTATCGAATGGGCCGAAGCCTCCTTTGTTGATCGTGCGTTTTCTCCGCACCGGCACGACACATATGC
>JAEKFU010000506.1 GCA_016522385.1 Pseudomonadota bacterium | reverse complement strand
TCTAGATCAGGTCTGGTTTTGATGGAAACATGAAAGCTCGTAACACCTGATCGACTTCAAACTGCTTGAGACTGAATCACGTTTCAGATGATTTTATCTTAAACGACAGAATTCTGGTGCGTAGCGCATTGTGAAAGGCGCATGTGCGTTGTGCCACTCCCATCCCTTGTCAATCTTCCCCGGGGCTTGACCCGAGCAAGACATAGCGGGAACAACGATTAGCCTATGCAAAAAGGCAAGAAGGCGGCTCCGGGAGCCGCCTTTTCCAAATTTGTTATCTAGATACCCCGACCTACACAGCAGCCTCGACCTGCTCCTCCACGCCTTCAACCACCTGGGTCGGCCCTGAGTCCTTGCCTTTCTCGCTTTCGTCGCGGTCAACCAGTTCGATGACCGCCATCGGCGCGTTGTCACCGTAGCGGAAACCAGCTTTCAGGACCCGGCTATAGCCACCCTTACGGTCCTTGTAACGCGGGCCGAGCACCTCGAACAGCTTTCCGACCTGTTCCGTGTCGCGGGTGCGTGAAATGGCCTGTCGCCTGGCGTGCAAGTCACCGCGCTTGGCCAATGTGATCAGCTTCTCAATTATGGGCCGCAATTCCTTGGCCTTCGGCAGCGTCGTCACTATCTGCTCGTGCTTGATTAGCGCACTGACCATATTGGCAAACATAGCCTTGCGGTGTGACGATGTCCGATTCAGCTTTCGGCCGCTTTTACCATGTCGCATGCCGGTCTCCTAAAATACCCTCTGCCCGGCGGCCGGCGCCGGAATGTTTCTTATTTAGTAGTGGCTTTCGAATTTCTTCGCCAACTCGTCGATGTTTTCCGGCGGCCAGTTCGGCACTTCCATCCCCAGATGTAGGCCCATCTGAGCCAGCACTTCCTTGATTTCGTTCAAGGACTTACGGCCGAAGTTGGGTGTCCGCAGCATCTCTGCTTCAGTCTTCTGGATCAGGTCGCCGATATAGACGATATTGTCGTTCTTTAGGCAGTTTGCCGAACGAACCGACAGCTCGAGCTCGTCCACTTTTTTCAGCAATGCTGCATTGAATTCGAGCTCCGGTTGTTCTTCTTCAACAACCTGTTTGACCGGTTCTTCAAAGTTGATGAAGATCTGCAGTTGGTCCTGCAGGATGCGCGCGGCATAAGCTACGGCATCGTCCGGCGTAACCGAGCCGTCAGTTTCAACGGACATGATCAGTTTATCGTAGTCGAGGATCTGGCCTTCGCGGGTGTTCTCGACCTTGTAGGACACCCGCTTGACTGGACTGTACAGGCTGTCGACCGGGATCAGTCCGATCGGCGCATCCTCCGGACGGTTGCGGTCTGCCGCCACATAGCCCTTGCCGGTATTGACCGTGAACTCGACGCGCATTTCGGCCGCCTCATCGAGCGTACAGATAACATGATCCGGGTTCAGGACTTCAATGTCGGCAGTTTCCTGAATGTCGCCGGCTGTGACCACACCGGGGCCTTCTTTGCGCAACAACAGCCGCTTGGGACCGTCGGCATGCATCGCAAACGAGACTTCCTTGATGTTCAGCACGATGTCAGTGACATCCTCACGAACCCCTGCGATCGAGGAAAATTCATGCAGCACACCATCGATTTGAACGGACGTAACTGCAGCGCCTTGCAGCGAGGACAGCAGCACCCGGCGCAAGGCATTGCCGAGCGTCATACCGAACCCGCGCTCCAATGGTTCGGCAACCACCGTTGCAACATTGTTCCCCGAACTGCTGTTACTGATTTCAAGCTTGTTCGGTTTGATCAGTTCCTGCCAATTCTTGTGGTTCACTTGAAAGCCTCTGTCTCGTCGGCTGGCCGGAGATGGGGAGGACGCCTCATCCGGCACTCATCAATGTCAATTGGACACTTTCTCGACCAATGGCGGCATCCTCGAAATTCCCCGCCCGGGCCCTACTCTACGCTTCTTAAACTCTGCGCCGTTTTGGCGGACGAACACCGTTATGCGGAATGGGCGTCACATCGCGAATGGCAGTGACCTGCAGGCCACAGGCCTGAAGCGACCTGAGCGCCGATTCCCGGCCCGAACCCGGCCCCGACACTTCCACTTCGACGGTTTTCATCCCATGTTCCATTGCGGTCTGGCCAGCTTGTTCAGCGGCAATCTGTGCAGCATAGGGCGTCGATTTGCGTGAGCCCTTAAAGCCCATCTTGCCTGCCGACGACCAGGAGATTGCATTGCCCTGGACATCGGTGATGGTGATCATCGTGTTGTTGAACGACGATTTCACGTGCACCACCCCGGAGGTGATGTTCTTGCGCTCACGGCGGCGCGGACGACTGGGTTCTTTGGCCATGGGTTCGAATTACCTATCGAATTGAACTGCTTATTTCTTCTTGCCGGCGATCGGTTTTGCCGGTCCCTTACGGGTCCGCGCATTAGTATGTGTGCGTTGGCCACGCACCGGCAGGCCGCGACGATGCCGCAATCCCCGGTAACAGCCAAGATCCATCAGCCGCTTGACATTCATCGCCACCTCGCGGCGCAGATCGCCTTCAACCATATAGTCGTGATCGATGACTTCGCGGATCTGGATGACTTCGGCATCACTGAGTTCATTGACCCGGCGCGAGTTGTCGATCTTGACCTTGTCACAGATCTCGGCCGCCTTAGTCGCACCCACGCCGTGTATGTACTGCAGTGCGATGACGACACGCTTGTTGGTTGGAATATTGACGCCTGCAATTCGGGCCACGGCCGGTATCTCCTAAGTGATGTCGCGGCCTGTCCGCGACAAGAATATTCTGCTCTGCTGGTTTCTTATGTCACAATGACAACAGGCCGCGCCCAAGAAAGAGTCACATCCTTCTCGAAGCCAGCCTATGTAACGACAAGATTGATGCGGTGTTTAAGCCGGATTGCGAGTTTCGTCAACCACTTAAGCCGCCTTTCCCGCCGTTTAGTGTATCTTTAGCACCTCCTTTATTTGTTGGGTCACATCATCAATGTCAACCATCCCATCGATCGTCTGCAAAACCCCTTTGCTCCTGTAATATTCGATAACCGGACGGGTCTGTTCATAGTAGACACTCAATCGATTCCGCACTGTTTCCTCAGTGTCGTCTGGCCGGCGCGAAAAGGCGGTTCCGCCGCAACTGTCACAGACACCATCAACCTTCGGTTGTTCGAATTTGTCGTGATATCCCTTGCCACACTGATCACAGGTGTAGCGGCCAGTGATCCTCTCGACCAGCGCATCATCATCAACCGACAGTTCAACAACCGTATCGAGCTTCAGGTGTTTGTCCTCGAGCATCTCATCCAGCGCACGGGCCTGCGCCACGTTTCGCGGAAAGCCGTCCAGGATAACGCCGCCCGCGACGTCCGCTTCATCGAGCCGTTCGGCAATAATGGCGACGACCACATCATCGGAGACCAGATCGCCCCGATCGATGACCTCCTTTGCCATCTTGCCGTATTCCGTGCCGGCCGCCACGGCAGCCCTGAGCATTTCGCCTGTCGAGAGTTGCGTCAGACCGCTGGCCATTTCGAGACGCTTGGCCTGTGTACCCTTGCCACAGCCCGGCGGCCCCAGCAGGATCACATTCATCTTCTCGAGCCTCTTAGTTTGGCCTTCTTGACCAGTCCCTCATATTGGTGCGCCAACAGGTGGCTTTGCACCTGGGACACCGTGTCCATCGTCACCGATACGACAATCAACAACGATGTGCCACCGAAATAGAATGGCACGCGTGCCTGAGCCGTCAGGATTTCCGGCAGCAGACAAACCAATGTTAGATAGATCGCGCCGACGACGGTGATCCGTGT
>JAEKFU010000484.1 GCA_016522385.1 Pseudomonadota bacterium | reverse complement strand
AGTTAAGGCCGGGTGGTATCGATGTGGGTGTCCGCTATCGCGACCGTCACAGGCTGGAAGAAGATGTCACAACCGTTCTGGTTTCCGACATGGTTGTTGTAGGGGCACGGTCACTGCTTGGAGACCGGAAGTTCGAAGACCTGTCTGCTTTGATGGACATGCCGTGGCTGCAGGAGCTCAGTACCAACGAGGTGGCAGAGTGGTTCGGACGCAGGGGAGTCACGCTCGACCGGCCGCTGATCATCTCACAGATGCCGGGCAACCTGATCATGCAGGCCGTGCGGCCTGGTGACGGCATCTCATACACGGCCCGCGCCTTCTTCCGGGACGATATCGCTGGTGGCCGCATGAGGGTCCTGCATTCGGAACCTGCAACTGGCATCTACTACATCGAAAGCAACCCGGAACCCTTGCGCCCCACTGTCCGTAAGTTTGTCGCCTGGTTGCACTCTAAGGCAGAAACGGTGACGGCGTAGCTTGCTGGATGCCCGATCCTACTTCCGCAAATGACACCGAGCGGAAGTGGAGGCCCAGTTTGAATTGAGCCCGTTGTGCCCCTGACAACAGACCTTTGAGCGACGATGCCAGCTTTCACTGGATTTTGGTCTGCTCAACCCTCTACAGCTGACTCTGCAGGCATCAGGCTGAAAGGACCGGCTGCGACCCGAAGAGGAGAAGAGATAATTAATCTGCTATTCCGTCCGGCATGTGTCGAACGAACGGCGAGTAAACGGGAGCACCCGAAACCAGCCTCTTCGTTTCATCGAAGTCGTCGTCACGGTTGTACTGGACCAGGGGCCTCGAAGACAGTGTCTCCAGCACTGCCGCCCAGCGCTTTGAGTAGGTATCCAGAGTGCTCGAGCCACTATCGTGGCCCTCTATGAAGGCGACACCGCCGACGCCATGAAAGATCTCGGGTTCGAAAACATCAAAGCCTAAGTATCTGAACGGGAAGAGTATCGGCCAAAGATGCAGCCGAGTGTCTCCTTCCCTGCCATTGTAAGAGCAGGATTCCTCGCTTGCGCCAGTGGTGACACACGCGATCATTTTCTTGTCCGAGCAAATCCCCGTGTCATAACGCACGGTGCTTCGATACATGCGGCCATAAACGAAAACGCGGTCAATCCAGCCTTTGAGGATGGCGGGCATTCCGAACCACCAGAGCGGGAAGTGAACCACTAACAAATCGCAGTCCAGCAAGCGTTGCACTTCCGAATTCACATCCGCTGGCGTGGTTTCATTCTCCGCGTTGAAACGCTGTTCGGTTTGAGCATGAAACACCTCCGCATCTTTGCGAGACCTGTAGTGATGCGGCCCCTCGCGTGGGTCGAAGTCCATGGCGTATAGATCAGACAGCGTAGTTTGCCATCCGGCGGCAGCGAGCACGCGCTCAGAGGTGCCCGACAAGTGTGCATTGAAAGACATTGCCTCTGGGTGCGCCAGAACGATGTGGGCCTTCATTCGGATGGTCCTCGTCACGCCATGTCTTCAGGATTGCTCGTGCCTGACGTGTCAGAGTTCTCTTGTCAACCTCTCCTGATGGCACTTCTCGCAAGTGTCGCATCATGCAGGTTTGAGTCCGTTGTACCTCTGACAGCAAACCTTTGAGCACCGATGTCAGCTTTCACTGGATTTTCGTCTGCTCAACGCTCGACAGCTGACTCTGTAGACATCAGGCTGCAAGGACCGGCTAGGGCACTATTCGTTCTTCAGCAAAGGCAATGAAATCTTCGCCTGTTTTCTCGGCTGTTTCGGGAGCCTTTATAACCTCAGTTATCTTGATTGGCACATCTCTGACGACGCGTTCATCTCCTGGAACGGGTTCGCTCGGCTCGCTCTGCAAAATCTCGTGTATGGATCCATCCAATTTTGCGATCTTCCATAGGATCATCATCAGTTTGGCCCCTGTAACATTTCTAAGCGCATTCGCTGTAGCCATGACAGCGTCTACGGTTTCTAGCTTAGTTTGACAGCGCGCCTATTGATCTGCCGCAAAGGCGGATGGCGCGGGCAAGTGCCTCACCTGCATCAAGCCCATGCGCAACTTCAACCAGCAACCGTTTCACTCAACATTCAGGCAGCGAGCATGACCATGCCACAACGCGTTCACTTGCATTCCCATACCCCGGTTCCAACAAGAGCCGGGCAGGGCATTCTGGGCCTATCCGGGCCTGAGCGGCTTGCTGTCAGTGCCGGGCTGCCGGGCGGCCGCAGCACCGGTGAAGGACCGGGACCGGCTGCTGAGAATCTCAACCTAACGAGGGCACATCGGGAGAAGGATATGGAAAAGACAAGTCGCGAGCAGATCTTGCGGGCTTTTGTTGAGACACAGTCGGCAGAGATGACGCCGGCACAAAGAGCGGTACTTTCTGCCCTGCCACCGGAGCGGGCAGCAGAAGTTCTGGCCAGGCAGATCTTCGCCAACGACCATGCGGGCACAGGCGAACAGGTCTTGCCGAGCGTTGAGGCAAGATCAGACGCGCCAACGTCGTTGCGCGCATTCCGGGCGGCCAGAAAGGGTGGTTTCACCGGCTCCTATATGGATTTTCTGCGGGCCAAACGTGAGAACGGCATCACAGGCACCGACCCCGAAGTTCCCACAACTGCCTCGCCGCAAACAGGCAAAGACAGTCCGTGGCACCATCTCGGCAACGGCGTGAAGATCCGGGAAAAGAAATAATGCCGCTCTTTGAAGTTGAGGACGCCACGGGCCGGGTATTTGAGATGGAAGCACCGGATCAAGCGGCGGCGGCCGCAGGGTTCGAGAAGTACAAAGCCCGCCATCTGCACTCAGATACGGCAAAAGTTTCGGCTGGCCCGGCCATCGATGAAGCGGTTTCGTGACATACAGTTTCAAGGGAAACAAACATGACAATTGCATCTCGCAATATCAGCACCTATTCGACGACGCCCATTGAAAACGCCACCAGTGCATCGGGATTTCCCGAAGGCATGCTGCATGCTGAGGTCAATGACGGCGTGCGCAGCATGCAGGCGGACCTGCGCGGGTCCTTTGAGGAGCTGCCCTGGTTCGAGCATGGCGACACCATTGCCTATGTCTCGGCGACAAGCTTTAGCGTTTCAGGCGACCGGACGGCGACCTATGCGCCGGGCAGGCGGGTCAGGGCCGATGGCTCGACAACCGGCACCGTCACCGGGCGCATCACCTCTTCCCTCTATACGACGCTGACAACCGTCACTGTCCTGTGGGATTCAGGGGCGCTGCAGAACGAAGCCTTGCGCGTCTGGGTGGCGACGGGAAAGGTTCTCGATGGTTCAGAGTTCTATGTCGCAGACAGCGGTGTCGCCAATGCCTATGCGGTGACGGCGGCAGCATCCGCCTTGACCGCCGGCCTGCGCATCTGGTTCAAGGCCGCCAACGCGAACACCGGTGCCGCAACGCTCAACGTAAATGGGCTTGGCGCCAAGAGCATCGTCAAGAATGTCGCCGATGCCCTGGAGGCCGGCGACATTGCCGCCAACCAGGTTGCAGACGTCATCTATGACGGCAGCAACTTTGTGCTGCAGAATCCGCCTCTCTTGAACGTCGCAAGCCTCAGGCGTGGCAAGGATGATGCTGAAGTGCAAATATCCGGCGGATCGACGGTCGCGCTTGGCGGCAATGTCGTCCTCTATGGTGAAGATCACGCAACGCTTGCCAAGGATATCCATTTCAGGAGCGGCACGGACATAAAGCTGCTCTGGGACGACAGTGATGACCACTTCGACTTCAACGGCAATGACATCACCGAGGTGGGCTCTGTCAAATATGCCGATGGCTCGACCCAGACAGGGGCAAACGGCCAGTGGCAACTCAGCTACGTGACAGCGGCAACGTCGATCACCACCACATTCCCGCACGATGACACGACGCCTCAGTCCAGTGAGGGACAGGAGATCGCCAAGATCACCGGTGTTGTCGTTGCCGCCGGCGAACAGGTGGAAATCCATTATGAAGCGGCCTGCTTCGGCAACGATCAAAGCGTTGCTCTGGTTCTGTTTCGCGACAGCACGTGCCTTGACACGGTGATCATCGACAGTTTCGCAAGCACCGATGCGGCCTTCAAGGGCGGCACCATTTTCATCGACGATGATCCAGGCGCTGACACCTACACCTATTCCGTGCGCATAGGCTCTCTCGGCTCCACGTCAGGCACCTACTACAACGCGCGCAACAATTCAGGCGGCGGCCTGTTCAATGGCAAGTCCAGGTCCGGCCTGAAGCTCCGGATCATCAAGTGATGGATAGGGCAGGGGGCAAGCAACAGACTGGCAGTGGCCGCCCGATGAGGCGGCTTTTTTGATGGATGAGGCCCACCCGTGAACGCGATTATCACCATCGGCGATTTTCTGGCCCTGGCCGGCTTTCTGGTGACCGTCGTCATTGCCGTGTGGAAGGTGAACACCGCCGTCAGCGCCAAGGTGGCAAGCGTCTACAAGCGCTGTGACGAGATCAGCAAGGAGCTCAACGACTACAAGCTGCGGGCGGCCAAGGAGTTCGCCTCGGTCGAACACCTGACCGCCGTTGAAACGCGCCTGGCAACGGCCATCGAGAAACTCACCGACCGCATCGACCGCACCCTGACCCGCCTCGACCGGGACGCTGCCGACTAGGGCAGGGCGCACTCCAACCC
>JAEKFU010000475.1 GCA_016522385.1 Pseudomonadota bacterium | reverse complement strand
ACTGGGAAGATACGCCCATTCTCGGTGGTCAGGCCTGAGAAATATTCTGCCGTAGCTATCAATGTTGCTCCCTCGTCCGCCGCCTGGCGAACGAGTCGGCTGCACACGGCAATGTTCTCGTCAACGTCAGGCGTGGCGCAATTCTGGATACAGGCAGCTCTGAATGTTTTTATCATAATAGATTATGTTAAACGCCGGGTGCTGGGTTGTGAACTGCAAATGCACCATATGCCGACGTTATGCGGCCAGTCCGGCTGAAGCGGGGCATTTGCCCAGTAATGCCGTATTCAATCTATGCTGACAGGCTTGGCTGATCTGCCCTGGCGCCGTAGATATTGGCGTTAACCTTCGGATCACCGATAACGCCAGGCTCTGCCTCGTAGACGAAGACTGCCATGATCCGCATCGTGCTTCCCTTGACCGGTGTGACCCGGTGCAGAGAGTTGCAGCCGCAGAATATGCACAGTGATCCTGGTTCGCGCGTGACGGTGACCGTGTCGTCGCGATGCTCTCCGGTCAGGACCTTGCGAACGTAATCGTAATTTTCGTCCGTATCGCTACGGGCGGCCGGCACGATTTCGAACTCACCGCCGGCTTCGGGCGCCTGCAGCATCAATGTCATGGTGAAGGCGTTCGATGAATCGAAATGCCAGGCCGACTGGTCACCGTGCTCGGCGCACAGCACGTTGACCGGTTGATAGGGGTCCGCGCTGTCGAAAAGTTCATCGGCACCAACGATGTCGGACACCATCAGGCGCGTGCAATCCCAGTGATAGAGGGCCTTGAGCGGTGATCCATCGGGCAATAGGTCGTAGGCAATCATGCGGGTGCTGGAGTCAAATAGCAGATTGCGCGGATGGTCCGGCGCCAGGTCCGGGTCGCCTTGGCGGTGCAGGTAACAGTTTCGACGCGCGTTGTTGTCATGGGCCCGCGGGCGAGCGTCCTTTGCCTCGATCACGGCGCGCTCAAGCGCAGCTGGGCGGATGAAACCGGGCAATGAGCAGTACTGGTGTGCTGTTAGATCCGCCTTTAGAGTTTCGATCAGCCTTGCACGTGTCGGGTTATTGCTGTCGATGATTGGATAATTTTCGAGATTGACAATGTCTTCGGGAAGCATCGGTTCATCCTGTTTTCAATCCCAGCAGGATGATATTTGAACGTCCGGAAGTTGTCTATCAGGACAAAGGCAAGGCTTTGCGCACTATAAGGCAGGCTGCGGCCAGGATACCCGCAGCTTCAGCGTTTCCGGCAACAAACAAAGTTCGTCGGAGCATACCTGGACTTCCAGCATGGCTTCTGCGCCAGCCGGCAGCGGCTCGACGACTTTGGCAACGATTTCCAATCTGTTTTCCAACAGCGCCATCGGTTCCTTGTTGAATGCGAGTTTTTTGACTTTGGGCGCCGGGTAGCTGATCCTTGCCGCCACCGGCTTGCCGTTCGCCGCCAGACCGAGCCTGGTAGGAATCAGATGATCTTCGAGTGGTTTGGCGGCATTGATGTGCCAGCCAGCCGCAATTGAGACCTCCACAGCGAGGCGTTTGTTGTCGTCAGAGGCGGCTGCCGTCGCGCGCAACACACCATTGCCGGCATACTGCACCGGGCCCGTTTCGCCGCGTAGTAAACGGTCTGCCGCCGTCAGGATAGAAGCTCCACTGGCAGGCGACTCCACTGCCAAACCAGACAAGGCGACGACGGCTGACTCAGCTTTGCGTTTCAATTGCGGATCAGCCGAACGTTTTGCCAAACGCGCGAGCACGTCCAGCGCCGCGCCATTGCCGGAAGGCAGGTCGACGTCGCTGCGCGGTTTGCTGCGCACGAAGCCTGCGGCCTGGCGCGTGGCAAAAAAGTCCCCTTCATCCTCGTCTATGAACGCATCGGACATCTTGCTCGCCAGCTCCAGGGCACGGTCCAACCAGCGTTCTTCCGAGGTGGCATCAAACAAGAAAATGAAGCCGCGAGCGAGCTGGGCATAGTCGTCCAGCTCGCCATCTACACTGGCCGTTCCGTCAAAATAGCTACGCTTGAGGAAGCCACCATCAAAACGCATTTTGGTCCAAATGAAATCGCCGGCCTTAGTTGCCGCCGTACTGTAACGCGGCTCTTTGTATGCAATTGAAGCGGCCGACAGACTGGCGATTGTCAGTCCATTCCAGCTGACCACAACCTTGTCGTCACGGATTGGTTTTTCTCGTGATTTCCTGCTCTTAGCCAATTTCTCGAGAATTATATTTAACCTTGGAACCGTCTGGCCACGTACGCTGTCGGTGTTCAGAATTACCATTCCGGCAAATTCACCATCCGCGATCATGCCAAAGGTGTCGATCGCATAGGAAGCATCTTCGGCACCGAGCACAACCTCCAGCTGGTCCGGCGTCCATACGTAGTAGGTACCCTCCTTTCCTTCGGAATCAGCATCGCGGGCCGAATAGAACCCACCTTCGGTTGACGTAAGATCAGCGAGAACATAATCCAGCGTCTTGCGGGCAGTTGCGGCATATTCCGCCCTGCCGGTCAGCCGGTATGCAAGCGTAAAGGCCTCGGCCATCTGGGCCTGGTCGTAGAGCATCTTTTCGAAATGCGGCACGCGCCAGCCAGGATCGATCGCATAGCGGTGAAAGCCGCCTTCGATATGATCATGAATACCCCCGGACAGGACCGACTGCAGGGTGCGCTCGACAGCCTCGAGTGCCGCCTTGTCACCACTGCGCTCATATTGCTGCAGCAGGAACATCAGTACCGTCGGGCGGAAGAACTTCGGCGCCTCTCCTATGCCTCCTGCAATCGCGTCGAACTGTTCGGTAAGGGCGTTTGTCGCCGTTGCAAGCGTCTCAGGGGTCAGAGCACGTGCGTCTTCCTTGCGCATCAGAAAGCCGCGCAGAATATCTGCAATCCGGTCACTTTCCGCATCAATCGCCTGACGATTGGCCGACCACTCCTGTGTGACTGCTGCCAGCACCTGCACGAACGGGTCCGGCTCGATATAGGCGGTTCCGTAAATCGGCTTGAGGTCCGGCGTGATAAACACCGTGTTGGGCCAGCCGCCGCGCTGGGTCATCAATTCCGTTACCAGCATATAGGTCTCGTCCAACGCCGGCCGGCGCTCGCGGTCGACCAGAACGGGGATAAAATTGTCGTTGATGAATTCTGCGATCTGCAGGTCGTTGAAATGCTTTTCCTGCATCACATGACACCAGTGGCACGCTGTATAGCCGAATGACATCATGATTGGCCGATTCAGCTCGCGCGCCTTGGAAATCGCCTGTTTGCCCCAGGGATACCAGCGTACCAAATCGCGGGCGTGCGAGCGCAGATAGGGTGAGTACGATGTGGCCAGGCGATCATTCACCTCGCCCTTTCCACTAACTGCCGGTAACGCCGGCGAAGTGATAGCGATCAAGGCGTATACAAACAGGCTCAAAAGAACCGATTCAAATGCTTTCAACCGCTTCAATGCCACTCCCCGCGCCTTCAATTGCAACATCTATCTCATAGCGATTCACCTCGACCGGCAGAAGTCACAGTTGCGTGCGGCTAACAATCGAAGCTGAACAAGAATCGGGTGGAACCATGACCACACGGGTCATATGCATGACCACATCATTTGTTCAAAGGAGGCATGTCGGGCGCCTTCTTTTCAAAACGCTGCCGACCGAGCAGGTTCGCAATCTTCAGCCCGGTGGCACCGACGCCAATGGGCAAGTGCCTGAAAAACAGATATTCGATGGCAATGGCATTCCCTGCCGTCACTGTGTGAACGAGATCGCCGAAGGTTAGAAAGTGCTGGCTCTCTCATCCCGGCCCTTTCCAGGATTACAGCCTTATGCAGAGGCCGGACCGATTTTTCTGGGCGGAGACGAATGTGAACGCCATCCAGATACCTCTGAATCGCCAGAGATGTTCCAGGTGCCGGGTCGGATCCTGATACGAGGCTACAAGGCCGATGACCGGATCCAGTACGGTAC
>JAEKFU010000419.1 GCA_016522385.1 Pseudomonadota bacterium | reverse complement strand
TCATCAAGACTAACGGCCTCCTGACCGGCGCAGTATAACGCTAGTTTTTCCAGTTCTGCGCGCGATAAAAGCCGGTCGCCCCCCAGAATTTCGCAGAGATGGTGATGTGCGTCGGGCGCAATGTTGAGATCATGTTCTGCCAAGACCGCGGAAACGAGCTGATGCAGGCTCTGCTTTGTATCCTGGTAACAGGGAATGGCAAATGCATTACCGGCTTTTTCGAATAATGTGCGCAGCCTTGAGGATTTGTTAAGTTCGCCGGCTTCGGCAACAATGAGATTTTCTGTCTCGGCCACCTCAAGGTAGGGTGCGATCGCCTTCTGGAAGCCGCTGCCGGCGCCAGAAATCCAAACAACCCGCCGGCCGCCGATCATCGATATGGCCTGTGCTTCATCAGCTAGACGCTGCGGGTCCTCGACCAGCAACCGGTCCGAAAGTCGGACCACGTTGAAGGGATCATCGATCGAACCGGCGGTTGCCTGCACAAGTTTGCGGGCAGTTTCATTTACGGCACCGATGTCGGGTCCATAAATTAGTAGGGCTTTGATGGCCAGGTCGGGCCGGGCAATAAAGCGGCCGATATCAGATGCCTTGAAAACGGCCATACTTTGCTAATTGGTTGATAAGAACGCCGCAAGTCGGGTTCGAATGTCCTGACCGGTTTCCCTGGCGGCTCGTTCCTGGGCATTGACCTGTGCCTGCAGATTGGCCACCGGTGCATCGACCCGGTCATAACCGACTTGCGAGAAAGTCTTACCGGAATATACTGGTTTCCCGGTCTGGGTATCATAGAGAACGAACTTGACGTTGGCCCGGTAAAGCTGGCGCAGCGACTCGGTGTTGATGGCGTCAATCGCCACTTCTTCACTACCTTCGGTTTGCAGTTCAAGCCGGTAAGCGTCGCCGCCCGGCGAACCGGCCGGGGTAATACCAGAGATGATTTCGTTACGCACCAACTGACCCAGCCGATTGTCCTGTTCGGCAACGGTGATCGACGCGAGCTTCAATGCAACCGGTGAGCTATTGTCAGGCGTTCCATACAAAGGCGTGAAGCCACATCCGCCGAGCCCGAGCGCAGCGACAACCAATAATGTTCGGTTCCATCGGTTCATCGATTAACCTGCCACGATGTTGACGATGCGATCCGGCACCACAATCACCTTGCGAATTGTCTGTCCTGCAAGAACGCGTTGCACATTATCCATCTGAAGCACGGCGGATTCAATCTCTTCTTTCGGCAGACCCTTTTGCACCTTGATCTCGTCCCGGCGCTTGCCATTTACCTGGATGGCAATGGTGATGGCGTCATCGACGAGCAATTCGGATGCCACTTCAGGCCAGGCAGTCCCGGCAACAATACCGGGCATGCCGAGCCGTTTCCAACATTCCTCGGCCAGATGTGGCATCATCGGTGCAAACATCTGTACAAGAATCCTTGCTGCCTCGCCAACAGCCCAATCCAGTTCCTTGGACCTGTTCGGCTGTTTCAAGACCTGACCGAGGCTGTTTGCAAGTTCATAAATTCGGGCAATTGAGCGGTTGAAACGCAACGCCGAGATATCATCGCTGACAGCCTTAAGCGCCTGGTGTGTGGCACGTCTGAGCGCCATTGCTGCATCGTCTAACGGGTCCGGAACTGGTGCATCGGTGATTGCAACTTGGCTTGCTTCGCCAATGGTGCGCCACAGGCGTTGGGTGAACCGCCAAGCACCCTCGACACCAGCCTCGGTCCATTCGATGTCGCGCTCAGGCGGCGTGTCGGAAAGCATGAACCACCGGGCCGTGTCGGCACCGTACTGCTCAATGATATGTTCCGGGTCCACGACGTTCTTTTTTGCCTTGGACATCTTTTCCGAGGGTCCGACGATAATTGGTTCACCCGTCTCGGCGTGGCGTAACCCTTGCGGACCACTAATGACATCGGTTGGTACGACCCATTCTCCAGCCTCGGTTCTGTAGGTCTGGTGGATCACCATTCCTTGTGTGAAGAGGCTGGCAAATGGCTCGTCCATACCGATGTGTCCGGTTTTGCGCATGGCGCGCATGAAAAAGCGTGAATAGAGCAGATGCAGGATTGCGTGCTCGATTCCGCCAATATACTGATCGACGGGCATCCAGTAAGCCGCGGCACCGCTATCGACGGGAACATCGCTGTGTGGCGAACAAAAGCGGGCGAAATACCAGGATGAATCAACAAAGGTGTCGAACGTATCGGTCTCGCGGCTGGCGTCCTTCCCGCAGGTTGGACAATCGACGCGTTTCCAGGCCGGATGCCGCTCAAGTGGATTGCCGGGCTGGCTGAAACTAACGTCCTCGGGCAGCACTACGGGCAGGTCGGACTTGGGCACCGGTACGACGCCGCAAGTATCGCAGTGGATGATCGGGATCGGGCAACCCCAGTAGCGCTGGCGTGAGACGCCCCAGTCACGCAGACGGTAGTTCGTGCGCCGCGTGCCGATGCCGGCTTTTTCCATCCGGCTGGCGACCTCTTCCTTGGCATCAGCCACAGACATACCGTTCAGAAACTCGGAATTGATCATTACCGACTGGTCATCCTCGTTCTCCAGGAAAGCCTCGTCGCCGATTTTGAACGTGGCCGGATCGGCATCGGCGGGTGCGACCACCGGAATGACGTCTAGGTTGTACTTGCGGGCAAAGTCCAGGTCACGTTGATCGTGGCCAGGGCAGCCGAAGATGGCGCCTTCTCCATAACCCATCAGTACGAAATTTGCCGCATAGACCGGCAACCTGACCCCGCTTTGGAACGGGTGGCGGGCATACACGCCAAGCGGGATGCCCTTTTTCTCAGCACGCTCGATGGCTTCCTCACTGGTGCCCAGGGCGGCACATTCGCGGCGGAAATCAGCAATCTCGCGTGATGTCTCGGCACAGCCGCGGGTCATCGGGTGGTCAGCCGAGACGGCACAGAATGTCGCACCGAAGATGGTATCGTGACGGGTCGTATAGACGTTCAGTCTCGTATCGAGCAGGTTGCCGTCTGCGTCTTCCAATTCGAAGGAAAACTGCACACCCTCGGAGCGCCCAATCCAGTTGCGTTGCATCAGGCGGACTTTCTCCGGCCATGTGTCGAGGTTGTCGAGGGCATCGAGCAGTTCTTCGGAATAGTTCGATATCTTGAAGAACCATTGCGCGAGTTCGCGCTTTTCGACCAGCGCGCCGGAACGCCAGCCGCGACCGTCGATCACCTGTTCATTGGCCAACACGGTATGATCGACCGGATCCCAGTTGACCGACGAGACCTTGCGCTCGATCAGCCCGGCCTCAAGAAAGTCGAGGAACATGGACTGCTCGTGGCCATAGTAATTCGGATCGCAAGTGGCGATCTCGCGTGACCAATCCAACGACATTCCCATAAGCTGCAGCTGACGGCGCATCACCGCGATATTTTCGTAGGTCCAGGTCTTGGGATGGATATTGCGGTCCATGGCGGCATTTTCGGCCGGCATACCAAAGGCATCCCATCCCATCGGATGCAAAACGTTGTATCCGCAGGCGCGTTTAAAACGCGCGATGACATCGCCCATGGTGTAATTGCGAACATGACCCATATGGATACGGCCGGAGGGGTAGGGGAACATTTCCAGCACGTAGTATTTGGGCTTGTCGGTATCATCGCTGGCAGCAAAACATTGCCGATCATGCCAAACCTTCTGCCAGTTTGGCTCGGCCTGTCTGGGGTTGTACCGCTCGGGTGTAGCTGACATGCTGTGCTTCCGTTGAATTGTCCATTAGACATACCGGTGCCGTGGAGTACCAGCACTCGCCTCGGCCCGCAAGCTTGCGTTGCATGGGGCATTGCAATAATCAAAAGCTGATATGTCTCTTTCTCGTTCAACAGTTGCAGATGGCGGGGCCCCAGACATCCAGCGCGCGCTTGCCGGCGTAAGGGAGCGCATGGCTGACGCCGTTCACGATGCCGGACGCGTTGGCGAGAGCGTTGAGCTGGTGGCGGTCGGCAAGACCTTCGGCCCCGAGTCGATCTTGCCAGCACTCGAAGCCGGGCACACAGTTTTCGGTGAGAACCGTGTCCAGGAAGCGATGTCCAAGTGGCCGGATCTCAAGGCGCAATATCCCGATGTCGAGCTGCACCTCATTGGGCCCTTGCAAAGCAACAAGGCCGCTGACGCTGTTGGTCTGTTCGATGTTATCGAGACGGTTGACCGACCCAAGATTGCACGCGTCCTGGCCAAGGAAATGAAGAGGCAGAACCGTAAGGTTAAACTCTTTGTCCAGGTCAATACCGGTGCGGAGCCGCAAAAGTCGGGCATATTGCCGACCGACACCGATCAATTTGTTGAGCTTTGCCACAATGATATCGGCATTGAAATTGCCGGGCTCATGTGTATTCCGCCGTTAGATGAGGAGCCGGCGCTGCATTTTGCCCTGCTTGCCAAGCTTGCCAAGCGCAATCAGATCGAATCACTCAGCATGGGGATGAGCAACGATTTTGAAACAGCAATCGCGTTCGGCGCAACGCACATCAGGGTGGGAAGCGCGATCTTCGGCGAACGTACTGAGAAGATTGCCTAAGCCACAATCTGCATTGTGGTATCCGGCCCGCAGCAGCGCAGCAAATCTTTCATGTGCGGCAAGCTGATCGCGACGCAACCTTGCGTTGGCAGGTAACCGGATCGTGCGATGTGCAAGAAGATGGCGCTTCCCTTTCCGTGGATGACCGGGGCATCATTATAACCCAGTACGACGATAACATCGTAGAGGCCATCTTGGCGCCAAAGTTTCTCGGCGCTTGCGGGGTACGGCATCGTCACCTGGCAATTGTAGTTTTCATTATTCGGTGCATCGCACCATCCCTGTTCCGGTGTCAAGGCATGAGCCGGCAGTTCGCTGACGATCTCGCCAATGCGGTCGGCCCGGTACAAGATGCGCCTTAACGGCCACTTGCCAGCCGGCGATACTCCATCACCTTCTTTTTTCCCCGCTGCAATTCCGCCAAATCCCAGTGCACAAGGTATGGCCATCTCATTGTAGCGCAGTATCCCCTGTCTGCTCGCAGGCGAGTTACTGCGAACCAGTATTTTATCAACAAGTCGTGTGACCGACATCGTACCTTTGAAATTTGTGTTTGGTGAACTAAATTCTAGCGTCAACGTAATACATCACCAAGGACTGACCGCTTTTGCCGGTTTCGGATTCATGAGTCTGAGAGGACATTTCACTTATGAGCGCTGCAAAAAAGATTCTAATCGTTGATGATGATGACGCTCTTCGCGAGATGTTGAGCGAACAGTTTGCGCTACATGACGAGTTTATGGTTACAGCGGCCTCGACAGCATCGGAAGGTGTGCAACATGTGAAATCCGAACTTGTGGATCTGGTCATCCTTGATGTGAACATGCCGGATATGGATGGCCGGGAAGTATGCAAGATTATGCGCCGTAACGGTTATAAAGGACCGATCGTCATGCTGACGGCACAGGATTCGGATTCGGACACCATCCTTGGACTGGACTCCGGTGCGAATGATTACATCACAAAGCCATTCCGATTTGGCATCCTGCTCGCCCGGATCCGCGCCCATCTGCGCCAGCATGAGCAAAGCGAGGATGCGGTGTTCAAAATCGGGCCCTACACGTTCAAGCCAAGCGCCAAGGTGCTGGTACGTGATGATGCACGCAAGATACGCCTGACGGAGAAAGAGACCTCGATTCTCAAATATCTCTACCGGGCCGGTGAAAAGGTGGTTGGCCGTGATGTACTACTGCATGAGGTCTGGGGTTACAATGCCGGTGTGACAACCCATACGCTCGAGACCCACATTTATCGGCTGCGACAAAAGATTGAACGTGAGCCGTCGCACGCGGAAATCCTCGTGACAGAAACCGGCGGATACAAACTGGTGCCCTAGGGCACCAGTTAACCGGTTGAATTTTCGCCGTGATCGTACTCTGATGCGGCCTACAGTTCTGTGGATGACGGACTGGAGATTTCAATCCAGGTTGTGTAGAGGTAGTGCCCAGGGGCTGGGTCCACGGGTTTGCCCGGGCATTCGCTTGACTTTGAGCGGCATTTTAATCGAGCAAATGGGATGGCGGTAAGAAACGACGTCGAGTTGTTGCGGCAAGTTCCTATGTTCGCTGCCGTCGACGCGACCTATCTCCAGGTGCTGGCGTTTTCCTCAAAGAGGATTAGTCTCAAGACCGGACAGTATCTGATTCGAAAGAACAAGCAGGGTTCATCGGGGTATCTGGTTCTGGAGGGCCGGGGTGAAGCGATCGATGAGATTGAGGGTGAAGACACTGTAGAACTTGTCGCCCATATCGGCCCGGGCGGTTTCATTGGTATGCTCAGCATGGTCGCCAACCTGCAGCACTCGGTGACGGTTCGTGTGATATCACCAATGCGGGCAATGCAGATTCCGCATGATCTTTTCGTTCGGGTTTGTACGGAGTTTCCGGAAACCGGAGCACATATCCTGAACTTCCTTGCCGACAACCTCGATTTGTCGATTGCCGACTTCAAACGGGTGCAAAGGCTCTTTGATGACGCCCGGCCTTTCCTACGATCATAACAGCAAGTCGACAATGACCGGTGCATGGTCGGACGGGCGGTCCCAACCACGCACGGCGCGCGCAACATGCGCACTTGTACATGCACGGGCCGATGCTTCGTCGAGCCAGATATGGTCAAGCCGGCGTCCCCTGTCAGACGCGCTCCAATCCTTGGCACGGTAGCTCCACCAGGTGTAAAGCTTTTCGCATTCGGGAATGTGCTGGCGAACGACGTCGACCCAACGGCCGCTGTTTTGGACTTTGTTGAGTAGTGCGGTCTCGACGGGGGTATGACTGACTACCCGCAGCAATTGCTTGTGAGACCAGACATCATTCTCCAATGGCGCGACATTTAGATCGCCGGTCATCACGACGGGCGAAGATTTTTTGACGTTGCTGGACGACATCCATTCGTTCAGCTCTTCCAAGAAAGCCAGCTTGTGGGCAAATTTCTCGTTTTTGGCGGCGTCCGGTTCATCGCCGCCTGCGGGCACATAGAGGCTGTGAATGGTAATCGGATTTACACCTTCGAGCCTGACCGACACGTGGCGCGCGTCGCCCTTGCCGCAGAAGTCGCGCGAACCTTTGTCGGCAAATGGGTGGCGGGAGACGATTGCAACGCCGTGATAACCGGATTGGCCCCTTTCGGCGATGTGAAAGTAGCCGGCTTGCGCAAAGGCGCTTGAGGGAAACTGGCCTTCAGGGCATTTGGTTTCCTGGAGGCACAAAACGTCCGGCGCGTATTCTTTAAGGAAGCGTACGACGAGCTCGGCACGCAGGCGAACGGAGTTTATGTTCCAGGTGGCAATTCTGATCTGCACGAGGTTGGCCCGTTGTTTTTGAAGTGCATTGTGGTTCGGTCATGCTCGACTGCAGGCGCGAGCTTATGGCATCGAAAGCGGAGTGTCACAAAAAATGGGCGCCCGATCGGGGGTTCGGGCGCCCTATGCGCTTGTTCGCGCTAGCGCCGGGAGGGGATTCCGGCGCATACCGCTGCCTGTGGCCTAGAGTAAGTAAGCGGGGGCGTGGCCACATGATTAGACAACGTGTAATGCTTATTAAGTATTGGCCCTGTTGCGCAATTTCAACACCCGCACCGCGCAATTTTTCGTGAAATTTAGGTAATGTTGATGGCTGCGCGGCGCATCGAACTTCGATGCACCACACGGAAATTTTGGGCCGGCTTGCCGTGAGGCATTGATAAGTCTAACTATTTGTCAACCTTCGATCGACTTCGATCCGGCAGTTCGACCTTAAAGAGGCGCGGGTTGGCCTCCTCGCCTGCGACAATCTTCGTCAGAGAAACAGTTGTGCGGCGGCCCTTTCCGTCAACCACCGCCCATTGCCGCAGCGCATCCGTTGAGTTGTCATATACCAGGATCAGGTTCCCCGGCACCAGCTGCTCGCGGTCCTCCAGGGTAACGGTGGTCAGGTTGTCGTAGGTTTCGACTTTCTTGATGATGGCCTGATTGAGCAGATCAACTTTGTCCGACAGCATCAATCGCAGCGGTGTCTTGGAGAGCGGATATTGGTCTGAGCGGTTTTTTGATTTGTTCTTTACCACCAGCCAGGTGCCGTCTGACACGATCAAGAACGGGTTGGGGGCAGCGTATTCGAAGCGAAGTTTACCCGGTTTTGAAATGTGGAAAATGCCTGATGACACGTTGCCCTTCGGGCTAACCTGCGTAAATTCACCCTTTAATGTCCGTATGCTGTTGAAGTAATTGGAAATTTTTTCGACCGCTGCGGACTGCTCCGAGGACAGACTGGCTGCCTTCTCAGCAAATGCTGCCGAACTGATTAAGATAGCAAACACAGAAATGACAGTTGCGAAAAAGTTTCGATTTGTGATTGGGGACATCTTGTTTCCTTGCGTGTTTGCTGGCGCTTGGTATCGGTGCTCTTCGATGCGGTGCCAACGTGGCGGTTTTGCGGCAGAGCGGCTCATGGTCCCTAAGCCTCTTCCTCTCCACCGACGAGAATTTCGCGTTTTCCGGCATGGTTGGCCGACGAGATCAGTCCTTCGGTCTCCATGCGCTCAATGAGACTGGCGGCACGGTTGTAGCCGATCTGCAGACGCCGCTGGATATAGCTCGTTGATACCTTGCGGTCACGAAGCACAACCGCAACCGCCTGGTCATACAATTCATTGCCGCTGCCGCCGGGCACTTCAACGCTGCCGTCGGTCGTGCCGGGTGGAGCGTCACTATCCTCTTCGGTAACCGCCTCGATGTAGTCTGGCACGCCCTGCGTCTTCAGGAAATTGACAATCTCCTCGACCTCGGCGTCCGACACGAACGGTCCGTGTAGACGCGAGATACGCCCACCACCTGCCATGAACAACATGTCGCCCTGACCGAGCAACTGTTCAGCGCCCTGCTCGCCGAGGATGGTGCGACTGTCGATTTTCGAGGTCACCTGGAAACTGATCCGGGTCGGGAAATTCGCCTTGATCGTACCAGTGATAACATCAACCGACGGCCGCTGTGTGGCCATGATAACATGGATGCCGGCGGCGCGGGCCATCTGTGCTAGGCGCTGGACAGCGCCTTCGATGTCCTTGCCGGCCACCATCATCAGGTCAGCCATCTCGTCGATGATGACGACGATATAGGGCATCGGAGACAAGTCCATCTCTTCTTGCTCGAAGATTGGCTCGCCGCTATTGGGGTCGTATCCCGTCTGTACCGTTCGGGTAAAGACCTCATCTTTGGCATTTGCCTTGCGGATGCGGGCATTGAAACCGTCGATGTTTCTGACACCAACCTTTGACATCTTGCGGTAGCGATCCTCCATTTCGCGGACCGCCCATTTGAGCGCGACGATTGCCTTGCGCGGATCGGTGACCACCGGTGCCAGGAGATGCGGGATGCCTTCATAGACGGACAGTTCCAACATCTTGGG
>JAEKFU010000262.1 GCA_016522385.1 Pseudomonadota bacterium | reverse complement strand
ACCCGCTTGAGTGTTCATCGTTGAGAATGCCCATCTCCTCGCCGGATGCACACCTCGAGCGTAACTCGTCCGTCAGCATCTTCAGCCGGACAAGGCTCTTGACCCGACAGAATAGGGCTACGTCGTTGACCGGTTTGGTCAGGAAATCGTCTGCTCCGGCCTCCAGACCTCGCACCCGGTCCTCGGGCTGATCAAGCGCCGTCACCATAATAATCGGAATATGATGGGTCGCCGGGTTCTGCTTGACACGACTGCACACTTCGATGCCGTCCATACCGGGCATCATGACGTCGAGCAGAATGATGTCGGGCTTTGTCCGCTGCACCGACTCAAGAGCATCCACCCCGTTCATTGCCGTAACGACTTCAAAATACTCCGCCGTCAGCTTGGCCTCGAGCAAGCGCACATTGGCGAGGATATCGTCGACAACTAAAACGCGTGCGGTCATTGAGGATCCTTAAGAAATCCATCAATGGTTTGCAGAAAACTCGCCACTGAGATTGGCTTGGAGATATAGGCTTCGCAGCCGCCCTCACGGATCTTTTCCTCATCGCCCTTCATGGCAAAGGCGGTGACGGCAACAACCGGAATATCACGCAAGGCATCATCTTCTTTCAGCCATTTGGTGACCTCGATGCCGGAAACTTCAGGCAACTGGATATCCATCAAGATGAGATCAGGTTTGTGCTCGCGCGCGATGTCGAGCGCTGAGAGGCCTTCGCGGGTTTGTAATACCCGATAGCCATGCGCTTCCAGCAAATCGTTGAACAGCTTCATATTGAGCTCATTGTCCTCAACGATCAGCACGGTTTTTGCCGGCGCTTTTTCCGCGCCATGCGATCCAGAAGAGTCGCCCATATGTGCAGCACTCTGACTCAATGTTGGCGTCCGTTCTTTCCTATGTTCCGCATTGTCATTAAAATCACGCGGAAACCCCAACTGATACGCCAGTGATACTCCCAAGAATCCGTAACCAACAGCTTAACCCTCCTCCGGTTGTGCGTTACGTAAGGCTGCACTGGTTAATTCCATTGCAACGGATATGAAGAATTCTGTCACAAATATGAACGAGGTTGAAATTGTCGCTCTGAACGCATTGCGGTATCTGGCCCGCGAAACCGACCGTTTCAGCCGATTTTTGGACCTTACCGGTCTTCAACCACATGATGTGGCGGCTCGCGCCGGGCAAACTGAAGTTCTTGCGGGCATTTTGGATTATTTGTTAACCGATGAGAAATTGTTGGTCGACTTTGCCGAAGAGAACGGGCTAGACCCCCAATCAATAGCAAAAATGCGACATAGTTTGCCGGGTGCCACATCACTATGACGACAAAACTACCTATTGATATAACTTTAGGGCAGATTGCAGAATTACGAGTTGAACAATCGAGACCACTCGTTGTCTGTGATGTAGATGAAGTTGTTGTACATTTTATCGCAGGTTTTGAGCGTTATCTACATCGCAATAATCTCTGGCTTGACCCTGCCAGCTTTGCCCTCAATGGGAATGTCAAGTATAACAATACTGATGAACCAGTCCCAATAGAGGAATTAAAGAAGCACTTTTCGGCATTTTTCGACGAAGAAATCCACCGGCTAGACCCGATAGACGGGGCAGCCGCAGCGTTGGCAAACCTGTCGCAGGATGCTCAGGTACTCATGCTCACCAACTTGCCGGACGTATATCGAGAGGCCAGAATGGACAATCTGGCACGCCACGACATGCCCTATCCGGTGATTACTAATCAGGGACCAAAAGGTCCAGCCGTGCAGGCCCTGAAGGCAAAACATGACGCTCCGGCGGTGTTCATCGATGATATCCCGAATTATCTCATTTCGGTCAGGGATTGTTGTCCGGATGTGCAATTGATTCACTTTGTCCAGGACAACCGATTCGCTCGTCACCTCCCGAATCTCGATTACATTTCGTTGCGCACGGACAATTGGCGCGCCACATATTCCCATATTCGGACAGTGCTGACGTTGTGATGTATGGCCTTTTGCGCATCGGCATTGATCTCGGCGGCACAAAAATTTCCGTCATTGCGCTCAACTCGGATGATGAAGTTCTGTTCCACAACCAAACACTGACGCCGCGCAACGACTATGAAGGCGTAATTCGGTCGATCAAGGATTTAGTGGGTGAGATCGAGTCACAATATGGTACCGCCACGGTCGGCATCGGCATGCCAGGATCGATCTCTCCAGCAACAGGCAATGTCCAAAATGCCAACTCAGTCTGGATGAATGGACGCGATTTCCGAAACGATGCCGAAACCGCGCTTGCCCGGAAGGTTCGACTTGCCAACGACGCCAATTGTTTTGCTCTGTCTGAGGCCGTCGACGGCGCCGCTGCCGGTGCAGCGGTCGTGTTTGGCGTAATCATTGGCACCGGCTGCGGTGGCGGGTTGGTCATAAACAAGCGGCTCCTTTCTGGACCACACAATATAGCCGGGGAATGGGGCCACAATCCCCTGCCCTGGCCAACCCGCGAAGAACATCCAGGCCCGGCGTGCTGGTGCGGACGCAACGGTTGCATGGAGACCTGGGTCTCAGGGACCGGTTTGGAGCAGGATCATCGCCGCACGACCGGCCAGTCGAAATCTGGTGTTGCAATTGCCACGGCGGCAGCAAAGGGCGACGTCGCCGCTACCGCCAGTCTGGACCGCCATGCCGACCGTCTGGCACGAGGCCTTGCGCATGTCATCAACATCATTGATCCGGACGTCATTGTGTTGGGTGGTGGACTGTCGAACCTGACCCAGCTTTACGATACACTGCCGGTGCTCGCACGCCGCCACATTTTCGCGGAGGCCTGGTCAATAGAAATAAAGCCGCCCGTGCATGGTGATGATAGCGGTGTTCGCGGCGCAGCACGATTGTGGGATCAAGGCCAAGATGACAACCGATGAAGCTCCTGCAGGAATGATCGACTCTCGCTTGTTCCGCGATCAATTCGGCTCCGCGGAGATGCGTAATGTGTTCAGTGACGAAGCAATGCTGGGGGGATGGCTTGCAGCCGAAGTCGCGCTTGCCAGGGCACAAGCCGATCACGGCCTGATTCCCGCTCATGCGGCACAGACCATCGCGGACTGCGCCAAGGTTGAGCGCTTTGACATTGCGCGACTGCGCGCCGGCATCGCACACGCTAAACACCCACTTGTGCCCACAATAAAGGCACTTGAAGTCATATCTGGCAAAGCCGGCCCTTATGTTCATTTTGGTGCAACCACGCAAGACATCATGGACACCGGCATGGTTTTGCAAATTCGCGCCGGATGGACAATCATCGAACGCCAGCTCACGGAACTCGTCACAGCGACCAAGAAGCTTGCGCATCAGTACAAGGCAGCCCCGATGGCAGGCCGCACTCATGGCCAGCATGCCGTCCCGATCACGTTCGGCTTCAAACTCGCGGTGATCGTTGCAGAACTGCGCCGCCATGCCAAGCGAATGGACGAGGCCCGGTCACGTCTTCTGGTCGGACAATTGTCCGGTGCGGCAGGCACATTGGCAACGCATGGCGACAAGGCCGATGCGGTTCGGCGGGACATGATGCGCCATCTGGATCTGAATGTTCCGGACATCTCCTGGCACACCGCCCGTGACACTATCGCTGAATGCATCTTCATCCTTTCACTGATCGCTGCCACAGTGGGCAAGGTAGCCAACGAGATCGTCAACCTGCAACGCACTGAGATCGCGGAGGTGGTAGAGCCGGCCAGCCCCGACGCCACCGGTTCCTCCACGATGCCGCAAAAGCGCAATCCCATGGCGGCCCAGTCCGTCGTAGCTCTGGCTCGGTTGGTGCGTGCTGGACCCGGCCAAGCTCTTGAGGCGATGATGCACGAACACGAGCGCGACCTGGCGGCTTGGCAAGCAGAATGGGCATTTGTGCCTGAGACATTCATCATGGCCTCCGGCGCTGTGGAACAGCTCACCAGCATAATGTCGGGGCTGCATGTCGACAAAGCCCGTATGAGAGAGAATGTGTTGCGGTCCGGGGGCCTGATCAACGCCGAGACTGTGATGATGCGGCTTGCACCCGCCATTGGCCGTCAGCGCGCCCATGATCTAATCGAAGACTTAGTCAAGCAGAACGCCGCCAACGGTACCGAATTCATCGACGCACTGAGCAGCAATGCGACTGTTTCAGCACACCTTAATCGCCGCGAATTGGAAGACCTTCTAGCGCCGGAAGCCTGGCTGGGCGAAGCCGTTGCTGCCACCGAGCGGATATTAGAAGCATCATGACCGGCTAAGTCGGACGAGGCCAAGCGTGTCCCCTATTCGCCATTTCCGGCCGCGTTACGGCAGTCCATGGCTACGAAGGCTGGAACACCCAGCACCACAACCCTGATTGTCAGCAGACCTTAGCGTCTGTTGTTGAGCTGATCCGCAATCAGCGAGATAATCTCGAAAAGCACCGATGACGCGACCATTGCGGTGATGTTGTTCGGCTGATCCTTGGTCGGCATCAAACAGACAACATCTCCGCCAATAACCTTTTTGCCCCTGACCGCTCGCAGCAGCTGATTGACCTCATCAACTGTAAATCCGTTCACACCCGGCTCCAGATTGGATACCGCCGGTGCGACCGTTGGATCCAAGCTGTCCAGATCAAAGGTGATGTAAACCGGGCCGTCGCCGAGGCGCTGACGAATAATGTCGCAACATGCCGCGGCACCTTCGGCACGGTAACGTTCCATCGTGATCACCTCATAACCGAGGTCATAGGAAGTTTGCAGCCAGTCCAGCGAGCGCGTGTGCCCCCGCAGGCCGATCTGAACGCTGCGTGTCGGATCGACATGTCCTTCCTTTACCAGATACGAACCCCAATGAGCCGCTGACCGCCGCGCTCCAAGAAAATGGTCCAGCATGTCGTAGGTGTCGGTGTGAGCATCTATGTGCAAGAGACCGGCCTTTTCGCCACCTGTAAGCCGCGCACCCTCGCCGGCAATCGACTTCAAGATGCCACCGGTAATCGAATGATCACCTCCGATCGATACCGGTCGCGCACCTGCCTTATCGATTGAAGCATAATGTGCCATGATCTGCTCAATACAGTGCTCGTTGTTATTGGCCTGGGGAAACAACACATCGCCGACATCGCGCACCCTGACGGCCTGCCAGGGATCAATGCCGAAGTCCATGTGCACGCGGCCGCCGAGCCAACCCGAGACATGGCGCACTGCTCGGGGTCCCAGATGCTGGTCACGCTCGGTCGTGCCGTTGCCAGTTGAGTGCGGGACGCCAACCAGTGCAATATCGCAGTTTTTAGGTTCAGGATCATGCTCAGCACCGCATAGCGTGGGGATGCCCCACCAATATGTTCCCTCGACAATGCTGTCGTGAATATCCCTACTCATCGCTCGCTCCTCGACGTAAAATGTCAAACATGCACGATAGCGCGCCCGACTTGCCCGCACAAACCGCTCTCGATGACGATCCTCCGGGGTTTTGTCGTGATTGCCTGGCCGCTGCCGCGCCTGGCGCCAGCCGATGCTGGTCGTGCTCAAGTCCGCGCACTGTCCATCATCCACAATTGCATAATCTGTCAATTGCTCATCTCGATTGTGATGCATTTTATGCAGCAGTGGAAAAACGCGATGATCCAAGTCTGCGCGAAAAACCTCTGATCATCGGCGGCGGCAAGCGCGGTGTCGTGTCCACGGCCTGCTATATCGCCCGTATCAACGGTGTCAAATCGGCCATGCCAATGTTCAAGGCACTAAAACGCTGCCCGGATGCGGTCGTGAGATCGCCCAATATGAAGAAATATGCCGCTGTCGGACGTCAGGTACGTGCGCTAATGCGCGACCTCACCCCACTGGTTGAACCGTTGTCGATCGATGAGGCGTTTCTCGATCTCAGCGGCACCGAACGGCTGCATGGCAAATCACCTGCCATGTCGCTCGCCGAACTGGCACTGCGCATTGAACGCGACATCGGCATAACCGTTTCCATCGGCCTTGCCCACAACAAGTTCCTTGCCAAGATTGCATCCGACTTCGACAAGCCCCGGGGTTTCAGCGTCATAGCCAAGGAGGAAACCTTGAGCTTCCTAGCCGTGCAGCCGGTCAGCCTGATCTGGGGCGTCGGCAGGGCCACCCAAAGGGCGCTCGCCAAACATGGCATCTCGAGCATCGCCCAACTGCAGCGCATGGAAAAGAACGACCTCATGAGGCGTTTCGGCAATATGGGTGCACGGCTCTATCACCTGTCACGCGGTGAGGATAATAGGCGGGTCTCGCCACTTGGCGGAGCCAAGAGCATCAGCGCCGAAACCACCTTCTTCGAAGACATCGCCGAGCCGGACGAACTGAGCCGCAGGCTGTGGCAGTTGGCCGAGAAAGTGTCTAGGCGCGCCAAAGCGTCTCATATGGCCGGTCAGACCGTAGTACTCAAGCTGAAGACCGCCAGTTTCAAAACCCGTACCCGAAACACTACCCTGAGTGATCCCACCCAACTGGCCGACCGTATCTTCAGCGCCGCCCAGCCGATGCTTGTCAAAGAAGCTGACGGCACACCATATCGCCTGATCGGTGTCGGCATTTCACACTTGAGCGAATCCGATCATGATCCGTCGCTTCATAATCTCGACCAGCGCAGTGGCCAGCGCGCACGCGCCGAACTGGCCATGGACAAGGTCCGTGACAAATTTGGTGATAAGGCGGTTGAAAAAGGTCGAGCGTTCAGACCGCAGCCAAAAGCCCCGACAAAGTCTTCGTGAGCCTGACATCTGCTATGCGCACAAGGCCATAGTTGAAGCCAGCTTCCAGACTGATGCCGCAATAACGGATCCCGTCCCAGATTTCCGTGAAGTCATCCTAAAATCTAGGGCCATTCGCCCAGCGAATGAAAACCCCCAGGGCTTCTGGAAGACTATCGTCACCACACCCTAGAGCGTGTCTTTCTCATATGGAACCATTTGAGAAAGACACGCTCTAGATTACCGCCTTTTCCAGAAACGGCTCGTTCCGCACGACACGCTCATATCCAAGCAGTGACAGGTCGAGTTCGCGAAATTCGCCATAGGTGATCAGCTCACTCACCCCGCGCCCCATCGCCGGTGACTGCTGAAAGCCGTGTCCGGAAAATCCGTTGACGAATATGAAGTTCTCAACTTCAGGATGTGGCCCGATAATGGCGTTCTGATCGAGCGTGTTGTAGGCGTAATGTCCTACCCAAGAGTTGACGACTTTGATCGCCTCAAACGCAGGGATGCGGTTGGCGACGGCCGGCCATAGCTTACTCTCCCAAATGGAGTGATCGAGGTAAAAGTCATCGTAATCGACGGCCGGATCCTCGTCCGGTGGGCAGCCGCACAAATAGTACGGGCCATCCGTGCGGACATGGATACCAGACGGGTCGATGGTGAGTGGCAGCTCGCGGTCGAGCGGATCTTCGGCATCGAAGATGAAAGTGTAACGCCGGCGCGGTTCCACAGGCACATCGAGGTCGGCCATGCGGGCCGTCAGCATTGCGCGCGGGCCTGACGCATTGACCACTGTGCCCGCGGAGATCACGTCGCCTGACTTCAGCGCTATGCTATCCACACGGTCACCTGACCGTGCCATCGCCACGACTTCGTTGCTGATATATTCGACTCCGTTCTGGCGCGCCTTACGGCGCCACCAGTCGAACAGCGTACTGCCCTCAAAATAACCCTCATCGACCGGATTGTGACTGCCCAACACAATTCCATCGAGATTGTAAAACGGATACGTTTCTGCGATTTCATCCGGCGCCATGAGCCGGGTGCCAGCGCCAAGATCTGCTTGTAATCTTTGGTTCTGGCGCAGCACATCGGCAAATCCTTCGCTGTCGGCGAGATACATGTAACCAAAGCTGTGCAACGGCACCTGCGGCACATCCGGATCACCACCCATATAGTCACGAAAATTCTTTACGAATTCAGCTGCGAACTGGGAAATCCGGATGTTGATCTCATTGGAAAACTGCTGGCGCATGCAGCTGTTGGTATGCGCAGTCGAACACCATTGGTAGGTCGGGTCCCTCTCAACCACAAGGATTGTCCCGTCAAAATCCTCATTGTCCGAAAGGAACCAGGCGACGGAAGACCCGATCATCGCGCCGCCGACTACGACGACGTCGTACGCTGCACGTTTTGGTTCGGTGGTTATTGTCGGCAGCTTCATGCCTGTCCTCTTGATCGGATAGTGACGCAAGGCATTGTAGTTGGCTGCAACTCTAATGCCAGTTCAACTTTGCCGGCCGCCCCTGCGCAACGAACACCCAAGGGTCTCACTCGCATGGGGGTTGTTCCACCGCCTCGTAACGCGTCAGTTTTCCATCGAGCGCAAAATCGCCGTAATCGAGAACCAGATCACCAGCGACACCGTTTTCGAACATCCGGAAGCTCACCTGGTAGGCCGGCGTACTCTCGCCCGCCTGCTCATTCTCCGTTGCAAAATAACTGATCGATACCGGCCATGCCTTTTGCTTGCGAAGCGCTTCGGCACCCTGGCCTTTTTGATCAGCCTCAGCGTCCTCCTTGCCGATAAAGGAAACGGCGACATAGGATTTGGCGCCCTCCGATCCATCATACACGACACTGCGCTCCCGACTTTCACCGGCAAGCGCGGCTT
This sequence comes from Pseudomonadota bacterium, assembly GCA_016522385.1. Lineage (GTDB taxonomy): Bacteria > Pseudomonadota > Alphaproteobacteria > Rhizobiales > Aestuariivirgaceae > JABDJG01. Next base: position 7,907 of record JAEKFU010000262.1, on the reverse strand, counting down.
CAACCAATCTGATTTGATGCTGCACTGGAAACACCACGCCAGGTGCGATCTCGAACACCTCCTTGTTCGGTTTGGTCATCTCACCCTTGCCTGGCTCCCCCAAATTGTCACGGCCGACCTTGACCCGGGCTTCTGTTTCCAGCCGACTGTCGACGAATTGACGCTGAGTATAGTGCATCTTTAGCCCATCACCGGATTCCCAGGAGCTCGACCGGTTATCGGAAAGTCGTGTTGTACCGCGCTGCAGCAGATACTGATTGACCATCCTGAAATTTACCGCCCAGCCTTCGCACCGGTTCCCGGTCAGTTCGATAACCATGCGACCGCTTACGCTGGAAACGCCGGACCGGTCGGTAGCACGCTTCAGCGACAGGTCATAAACCGCACGATGGGCGGCGATCACGACATCGGCCCTTGCGGCATGGTTCGCCATCACCAGCAATGCAACCAGCCAGACGCCTGCAACTTGGACAATTCTCAACATGTCAACTCCGGTATCAACGCCGATTTGGCAAGATTGGACGGCAATTTAGGCGGTTCTTGCCAAGCGGCAAAGGCGATTCTGGGCCGATCACCGATTTGTTTCCGCGCCAGCATTGCATCGGCTATTGTGCGAACGCCGTTTCCCGCCTATTCCAGCGTGTAATCGAGCCATCAAAAAGAAGGACAGTTTACATGGGTCAGATAGACGAACGCCTCGCCGAACTGGGCATTGACATTCCAACACCGGCCGCACCGGTTGCCAATTACCTGGGGTGGGTCCGAACCGGCAATCTGGTCTTCACCGCCGGCCAGGTAACCGTCAAGGATGGCGAGTTTCTCTACCAGGGCAAGGTTGGTGCAGAGATCAGCGTCGAGGAGGCGGCCAAGGCAGCCAAACTGTGCGCCATCAACATCATCGCGCAAGTCAAACAGGCATGTGACGGTGATCTCGACAGGGTCAAACGCATCGTGAAATTGGTTGGCTTCGTTAATGGCGTTCCAGAGTTCACCGATCATCCCGCTGTCATCAATGGTGCATCAGACTTGATGGTCGAGGTCTTTGGCGACAAAGGCAAACATGCCCGGTCCGCGGTTGGCGCCGGTTCCCTGCCGATCAACATTGCCGTTGAAATTGAAGCCATCGTCGAAGTCGCATGAACCACTGAACTATGTCGACCAATGCGCCCAGCTCCCTGGACTGGCTGACCGCACGCCCGATTGCGCACAGGGGGCTGCATGAGCGCGGCCACGGTATCATCGAGAACAGTAAGAGTGCCTTTGCCGCAGCCATCGACCATGATTATTCCATCGAATGTGATGTGCAGATTTCCGGCGACGGCGAAGCGATAGTTTTTCATGATGCTACGCTCGATCGCCTTACGGCAAGGAGGGACCGCGTTGATACGCTGTGCGCCGAGGCGCTCGAGCAGATCGAGTTGACCGGCTCAACGGATCGGCCGCAACGGCTTGGCCAGTTGCTTGATCAGGTCGATGATCGAGTGCCACTGGTTATCGAACTAAAAAGCCACTGGGACGGTTCGAAGCGCCTCGCCAAACGGGTCTGTGACATTGTGATAACCTATACCGGTCGGGCTGCGCTTATGTCATTCGATCCCGTGATCGTTGCAGCGATCGGCGATTACGCACCGAATCTTCCGCGTGGCGGCGTTTCGAAGTTCTTCAGTCTCTTGGATTGGTCCGAGCTGTCGAACGGACCGTGTGCCGATCTCGCCCGGGAGGATGCAATGCGGCGCGCAAATCCCCATTTCATGTCCTATGCCGTCAAAGTTCTGACATCCCCTGGCGCCAGGAGTTTCCGCGCCACCGGCAGACCGGTGACCTGCTGGACGGTCCGCGACGCAGCAACCGCCGCGCATGCGCTAAAACATTGCGATCAGATCACTTTTGAAGGGTTTCTCGCCTAGGACTGTTAAGGCTCAGGTTGTGAAATTTGCGAAAATGAGAGCCGTCATCCGGACAATTAGTTCACTGGACGACATCCCGGCACAAACTTGGGACACCTGTGCCAACCCACCATCGCGTCCCTACAATCCGTTTGTGTCGCATGCCTTTCTCCATGCCCTGGAAATGTCCGCCTCTGCTGTTGCGGAAACTGGCTGGTATGGCTGCCATATCATCCTGGAAGACGATCAGAGTAATGTTCTCGGTGTTATGCCTAGCTATCTAAAATCGCACAGCCGTGGCGAATATGTCTTCGACTACGGTTGGGCCGAGGCCTATGAGCGTGCCGGCGGCCGCTATTATCCAAAACTGCAAGTTAGCGTTCCATTCTCACCGGTCAGCGGGCCGCGTTTTCTGATACCAGATTGCGCAAATCAGCAGGAGCGAAAGTTGCTTCTGGCCGAAGGTGCATTGGCCGCCTGCACCAAGTTGCAGGCATCCTCAGCCCACATCACTTTCGTGCCAGAGGCGGACTGGGCCTTGATGGGCCGGCACGGCTGGCTGAGGCGAACCGACACTCAGTTTCACTGGCACAACCGGGACTTCCAGAGCTTCGATGACTTCGTCTCCGCCTTGTCCTCGCGCAAACGCAAGAACATCGTGCGTGAGCGTCGTCATGCCCACGGTCATGGCCTCAAGATCGAACGTCTTACTGGCGTTGAACTCAAGGAAGAGCACTGGGATGCGTTCTTCACGTTCTATTTGGAGACCGGATCGCGCAAATGGGGCACGCCCTATCTTACCCGGTCGTTCTTTTCCATGATCAGCGAAGCGCTGGCAGATCATATCATGCTGGTCATGGTCTCGCGCGATGGTCGCTACATTGCCGGCGCTCTCAACCTGATGGGTGGCGACACCCTGTTTGGCAGAAACTGGGGATCAATCGAGCACTTAGACTGCCTGCATTTCGAGGTCTGCTACTACCAGGCGATCGAATTTGCCATTGAACGCCGGCTTTCGGTGATCGAGGCTGGCGCCCAGGGCCCGCATAAGCTGGCCCGCGGCTATCTGCCGGTCACGACGCATAGCCTGCACTATCTCGCCGACCCGCGCCTTGCCCGCGCTGTTGAAGACTACCTTGACCATGAACGAGATGCAGTGGCCACCGACGGCCGACTGCTCAGCTCCCACTCGCCTTTCCGAAATGGCCAAACATCCGGCGATAACTAGAGCGCCCAGACTCATGCGTGACGTCTTGCGGGCATCTATTCAACGTCATCTGACGTCTGTTCTGAGCGCAAGATGCGCAATTCCCATAGTTGGCAATGTAGACCGCTTCAGGCTGCGGTGACAAATTAGGCGATTCAAGAAACTTCAAAAGTGCTGTATGGAAACCGAACTCAGTGAACGGGGACCTGATCAATGAGCGGTTATGACAACGACAATGTGTTTGCAAAAATTCTCCGCGGCGAGCTGCCGTGCCATAAAGTCTATGAGGACGATGAGACCTTTGCGTTCATGGACATCATGCCGCGCTGCGATGGCCACACGCTGGTCATCCCGAAGGTGCCGTCACGCAACATCCTCGATATCGACATGGCCGACATGACCAACGTCATGACTACGGTGCAGAAGATCGCCCGCGCCCAGCTCAAGGCCTTCGACGCCGACGGTATTACCATTCAGCAATTCAACGAGGGCGCCGGCGGGCAGGTCGTGTTCCATTCGCACGTCCACGTGCTGCCGCGCCATGAAGGCGTGAAGTTGCGCCCACACACTGGCGAAATCGCCGATCAGGGCGAACTGGCCGCCAATGCCGAAAAGCTGGTCCAAGCGTTGAAGGACACCTGATCAAGCAGGTTCAGGTTTCTTACCTTGCCGCTTGCTGGGTTTGCGTTTTGATTTGTTGCTCGGCAGCGCCTTGCGTTCAGCCGGCTTCGGCAGAGCCTTTTCCTGGTCGCGTGACAAATAGCGGAAGGCAAGTCTCTCACTGCCAACCTTGTCGGTCTCCAGCAGCACGCGCACCGTACCGCCATTGCTCAATTCACCGAACAACACCTCATCAGCCAACGGCTGTTTGATGTGCTCCTGAATAACCCGTGCCAGCGGCCTGGCACCCATTTGCTCATCATAGCCCATCTTAACTAGCCAATCGGCCGCCTCGTCAGACAGCTCGATATTGACCTGGCGTTCGGCCAGCTGGGCCTCGAGCTGCAGCACGAACTTCTGTACCACCTGTCGCACCACTTGCGGCGGTAGATGATCAAAGGCAACGACCGCATCGAGCCGGTTGCGGAATTCCGGCGAGAACATCCGGTTGATCGCTTCCATGTCGTCGCCCTCCCGTTTGGAGCGCGTAAAGCCATAGGCCGCCTTGGCCAGATCCATGGCACCGGCGTTCGTCGTCATGATCAGGATGGTGTTGCGAAAATCAACCGTCTTGCCGTTGTTATCCGTCAGCTTGCCGTGGTCCATGATCTGCAACAGAATGTTAAAGAGATCCGGATGGGCCTTTTCGATCTCATCAAGCAACAAAACACTGTAGGGATGCTGATCAATCCCGTCCGTCATGAGGCCGCCCTGATCAAATCCAACATAGCCCGGAGGTGCGCCAATCAGCCGAGAAACAGAATGACGTTCCATATATTCAGACATGTCAAACCGCAGGAGATTGACACACAGGATTTCTGACAATTGGCGGGCAACTTCAGTCTTGCCTACACCGGTCGGACCGGAGAATAGATAACAGCCGATAGGTTTTTCCGGTTCCCGCAAACCCGCGCGCGACAGTTTGATCGCCGAGGCCAATGTCTCGATAGCACTGTCCTGGCCGAATACGACGCGTTTCAGCTCGACCGTCAGATCGCGCAGCACTTCGGCATCGTTCTTGGACACGGTTTTTGGCGGGATCCTTGCCATGGTCGCGACCGTCCCTTCGATGTCCTTTACGCCGATCACCGTCTTGCGCCGCGATTCGGGCACCAGCATCTGCGATGCGCCGGTTTCATCTATCACGTCGATCGCCTTATCGGGCAGCTTCTTGTCGCTCATATAGCGATCGGAAAGCTCTACTGCCGTCTTTATGGCATCATTTGTATAGCGAACTTTGTGATATTCCTCAAAATAAGGCTTTAAGCCTTTGAGTATCTTGATTGAATCGCCAACTGAAGGTTCATTAATGTCGATTTTCTGGAACCGCCGCACCAGCGCCCGGTCCTTCTCAAAATGTTGTCGATATTCTTTGTAGGTCGTCGAGCCGATGCACCTCAGCGTTCCGCTCGCCAGTGCCGGTTTCAACAAATTGGACGCATCCATCGCCCCGCCACTCGTCGCGCCTGCACCGATAACGGTATGGATTTCGTCAATGAACATGATAGCGCCGGGATAGCTCTCGATTTCCCGGATCACCGCCTTGATGCGTTCTTCAAAATCACCCCGGTAGCGGGTACCGGCCAAAAGTGAACCCATATCGAGTTGGAAAATCGTACAGTCGGACAATACCTCCGGCACTTTTCCGGTGATGATCTGCAGCGCCAGGCCTTCGGCTATCGCCGTTTTGCCAACACCGGCATCCCCCACCATGAGCGGATTGTTCTTGCGCCGGCGGCACAGCACCTGGATCATCCGCTTGACCTCGGCTTCCCGACCGATCAGCGGGTCGATATTGCCTTCCGAGGCCTTTGCGTTCAGATTGACACAATAGGCTTCCAGAGCATCACCGGCAGATTTCGAGTCGTCGCTCTCATCGAATTCATCGTCTTCTTCAGTGCCGCGTACCGGTCGGCTTTCACTGACCCCTGGTCGCTTGGCGATGCCGTGTGAAATGTAATTGACCGCATCGTAGCGCGTCATGTCCTGCTCCTGCAGGAAGTATGCTGCATGGCTCTCGCGTTCGGCAAAGATCGCCACCAGCACATTGGCGCCAGTGACTTCTTCGCGACCTGACGACTGAACATGAATCACGGCGCGCTGAATCACCCGCTGGAATCCGGCAGTCGGCTTGGAATCATCGCTGTCGTCAAGGACCAGGCTGGCCAATTCATTATCGATATAGCCTTCAAGATTCCGGCGCAGCGCGTCGAGATCGACATTGCACGCCCGCATCACCGCGGCTGCATCCGTGTCATCGACAAGCGCCAGCAACAGGTGCTCAAGCGTCGCATATTCGTGTCCACGGTCATTGGCCGCCGACAAGGCGCGATGTAAAGCTTGTTCTAGACTGCGTGAAAAAGTTGGCACGGGCTCAACTCACTCCTTTTCCATCACACATTGCAACGGATGCTGGTGTCGTCTGGCCAGATCCATCACCTGGTTCACTTTCGTCTCGGCAACATCATAGCTGTAGACGCCGCAAACCCCGACACCTTTTTGATGCACATGCAGCATTATTCGTGTGGCCTCTTCTCTCCCCTTTCGGAAAAATCGCTCCAGAACATGGACGACAAATTCCATGGGCGTAAAATCATCGTTCAATAGCAGCACCTTGTACATACTCGGCGTTTTGGTCTTCGGTGCTGTGCGAGTGATAACACCCGTGCTCTCCTCATCACGATTTATGGACTTATCTGACATGGCTACAAATCAAAACTATTCAATAGGCCAAATGGTGTCCCAACGCATTTTGATCGGCTGAGATTCGCCGGCTGCGCGTCACGATCAATCATAGCAGCGAATATATAGCCTTTCACCACAACATTGTGAGATCGCAATGTCACGGTCCATCAAAAAATAAAACCGCCCGGCACAAAATGCACCGGGCGGCTCTAATAATTCGGTAACGAAAGGCGATTATTTCGCCTGGGCTCGAGACGAGATCGTCGAAGCGGCCTTACTTGGCGACCGCTTTGCCCGAAATTTCGTTGATTTTCGCTTCAAACGGCTTGTAAGCCGCTTTGGCAGCGTCAACATACAGCTCACCAAACTTGTTCATCTGGTTGACATAAGCCTCGAACATGTCCTTGGCATAACCCTGCTGGACTTCCAGAGCCTTGTCGATGGACTTGGCGGCGAGAACCTTCTCAACAGCTGCTGCGTTCTGCTCAAACGACTTGCGTGAGAAATCAACAGCTTCGGTCGCTATGCCCTGAAAACCTTTGGTTACAGCAGTCGCACTGTTCACATATGCTTCCATGCCTTCCTTGCCGAAAGCCTGGATATCCTCAAACGACTTGATCATCTTACTCTCCATCATTCGTAGTTCTGCAATCCTACCCGTCGGCTGTTCAGCCTCTGTTGTGAGCAATATATGCACTGCAACATATTTGTCAAGAATTTTTTTGCACTGCAACATAGATTGGGTTTTTCATATCTCTTTACTGACTGGTAAGCATCCCTCCGCCAAACTGTGCCAACGGTACGAGTTATATGCGGCAACCGCCGCGCAGTGAGTTGCGTTCGGGTATTCAGTATTGACGTTGTTCATTTCCAGATTTGGCCAGACTGCGTCCTGGTGTCCGCACTCCGTGGGTAGACAGACTGACGCAGTTGAGGTTGGCCTGCACGCTCTGTCTTTCAGTTCAATCCTTAAGCAGAACGCTGACTGCTGATTGCGGTCCACAAGGTGGGAATGTCCTAGAATGCTGTTGTCGATCCCCGTTTCACATCACCCAACAAGCCGGCACCACCAAGCCCGTTGGCTGGATTTGCTAGCGGCATTGCTCGCCGGACTGTTTGTCGCCGTCTTAGTCGCTCAGCCTGCCGCGGCACGGCAACCGCTAGCGGCTCTGGCCATCGACGCTCGCAATGGCAAGATCCTCTATGCCAGAAACGCCGACGCTAGACGCTATCCCGCGTCATTGACCAAAATCATGACCTTGTATCTGGTCTTTGAGGACCTGAATGCCGGCAAGATAAACCTGAACACCAGGCTGCACGTATCGCACTACGCAGCCGCACGTCCGCCATCCAAACTGGGCCTGCGCGCCGGGAACTCGATCCGGGTCAAAGACGCCATCGGGGCCCTAATCACCAAGTCCGCTAATGATGTCGCAACCGCGGTTGCGGAAAACCTTGCCGGCAGAGAG
>JAEKFU010000148.1 GCA_016522385.1 Pseudomonadota bacterium | reverse complement strand
GCTTAGGATCAACTGCATCAATTTTGGTCAGCGCGACGATTTCAGGCTTGTCGGTGAGGCCCGCGCCATAGGCCTCAAGCTCCCGCCGAATTGTCCGGTAATCGGCCATCGGATCTTCACAGCAGGCATCGATCAGGTGTAACAACACCGCGCAGCGCTCAACATGGCCTAAGAACCGGTCGCCGATCCCGACCCCCTCATGGGCACCTTCGATTAGCCCAGGAATATCGGCCAGCACGAAGCTTGCCATATCGACGCGCACCACGCCGAGCTGCGGATGAAGCGTCGTAAACGGATACTCCGCGATCTTCGGCTTGGCCGCCGAGACCGCCGCGAGCAGCGTCGACTTTCCGGCATTGGGCAGGCCGACCAGGCCGGCATCGGCAATCAGCTTGAGCCTGAGCCACAGCCACATCTCGCTGCCGGGTTCGCCGGGGTTGGCATGGCGCGGCGCCCGGTTGGTCGATGACTTGAAGTGCGTGTTGCCGAAGCCGCCATTGCCGCCGCGCGCCAGGCGCACCTTCTGGCCCGCCTCGGTCAGGTCGGCCAGCACCGTCTCGTTGTCCTCATCGAGCACCTGGGTACCGACCGGCACTTTCAGCGTCACGTCCTTGCCCGACTTGCCGGTTCGGTTCGCGCCCATGCCGTGCCCGCCGGTCGCGCCCTTGAAATGCTGCCGGTAGCGGTAGTCGATCAGCGTGTTGAGATTGTTCACCGCCTCGGCATAGACATGTCCGCCGCGCCCGCCGTCACCACCATCCGGCCCACCATATTCGACATACTTCTCGCGCCGGAAGCTGACGCACCCGGCCCCGCCATTGCCTGAGCGGATATGCACTTTTGCCTGGTCGAGAAACTTCATCTATCGAGCGCTTCAAAACGGGTTCGGGTGATTTGCGTATCGATATGCGGCAAGTCCCTGCCTTGTGCAAGGCAATGGACCGTGCTGCGACCGGTGACCTCGAAGCCGAGTTTCTCCTGAATTCGCAATGAAGCCGGGTTGCCCTCATAGACGCCAGACCTGACCTTGGCATGATCCGTCTCGGCAAACAGCCACGCGAGCGCCGCTCTCGCCGCTTCTGTCATCAGGCCCTGACCCCAACAGGACCGCGCCAGCCAGTAGCCGATGTCCGGCGTGCTGTCGATCAGGCGAAAACCGATACCGCCGATGAGACCGTCGCCCCGGTCAATAACGAAGCCCGTCTCGTCCGCCGGGCAAGGCATTTGCTGGCGATCGAGCCAGTCGACGGCGTGCTCTTTGGTATACGGATAAGGCACACGGCCCAGAGTCCTGCTGACCTCGAAGTCATTGAGAAAGGCGACCAGCCGGTCGGCATCCGCAGCATGAAATGGCCGCAAGTGCAGTCGCTCGGTCCGGATCTCCGGCCGCTCAATTTCCCTTGCCGCGCCCATCACGCGCTCACTGCCTTGCTGGCCAGCCAGTCGGTACAGGACAATCGTACCTGCTCGGTTTCCACCAGCTCTCCAGCGCCGTGCGAATATCGCTTCGCCATGCCTATCGACTGGAAGCCGAGCCTGTCGAGGATTCGTCGCGAGGCCGGATTGTCGATCCGGCAGTCGGTGACGATCTCATCGACCCGGCTGATACAGAAAGCATGGGTGAGCACCGCTTGCGCCGCTTCGCTAGCATATCCCTTTCCCCAGTAGCCAAGCCCGAGCCAATAGCCGAAATCGACCTGATCCGTCTCTGCCCGGTGGTCATATCCTGCAAAGCCGATGAGTTCGTCATCGCCTTTGAGTGCAATGACGAATCCTTCGCCAACCTTCACCGCCTCCATTCTGGCAAACAGCGCCCTCGCGTCATCGGCGGTGTACGGGTGCGGCATCGAGGCCAGGTTGCGTGCGATCTCGATGTGATTGCCAAGCTCGGCGATCCGTTCAGCATCCACGTCTTGCGGATTGCGCAGCGCCAGCCGGTCGGTTTCAATTCGGTGTCTTGCGAGCAGTAACATGGTTTTGTCCGTTCATTTTTGCGGTGTCTTGCCGATGCAGGCTCGACCGCCCAAGATGCAAAACAGGGAAGATGGGGTCCCATCTTCCCTTGTTGTTGATCGGATGATGTTTTGCTGCTCATCCGCCGGGTCGATGGAACCGGCGGAATTGCACCTGCCGGTTATTCGGCTGCTGGCGCCATTGGGACAACCGATACATAGGTGCGGTCGCCGCGCGATTTGCGGAACTGGACCGAACCGGCTGTCTTGGCAAAGATCGTGTGATCCTTGCCCATGCCGACATTGTCGCCCGGGTGCCATTTGGTGCCCCGTTGCCGAACGATGATGTTGCCGGCAATGACGGCTTCGCCACCGAATTTCTTAATGCCCAGCCGCCGGCCTGCTGAATCGCGGCCGTTGCGGGATGAGCCACCTGCTTTTTTATGAGCCATAATCGTGCTCCTGAACCAATTCGCGGATTGCTATAGCTGAATTACTTGCCTTTGGCCAGTTCCTTGGCCTGGGCGACCCAATCATCACGCTCGATACGTCCCTTGAACGAGAGCGCATCGTCAACTTTGTCGATGTCGGCTTTCTTGAAGGCGGCAATCTGCGCGTAGGTCGTGATGCCAAGCGCGTTGAGCTTTTTCTCCAAGGCCGGGCCGACACCGGAAATCTTTTTCAGATCATCCGCATCCCCCGCAGGAGCCGTGAACAGTGCGCCTTCCGCAGGCTTTGCCGCAGCCTTCTTGGCTGGCGCTTTCTTGGCAGGAGCTTTCTTTGCCGGCGCTTTCTCGATGGACTTTTCTTCCGCCTTGGCAGCCCCCTTCTTGGCAGGTTTTTTCTCAGCCTTGGCCGGTTTCTCGTCCTTCTTGGCTTCCTTCTTGGCGGCAGCCTTCTTCGATGGTTTCTTGCCGCCGGTCAGGATCTCGGTGATGCTGATCTTGGACAAAAGCTGTCGGTGGCCGTTCTTGCGCCTGTAATTCTTGCGACGCTTCTTCTTGAAGACAATGATCTTTTTGCCGCGGAACTGTTCGACCAGTTCGGCCGCCACCGTGGCGCCCTCCACCAGCGGCGCACCGATCTCGACGCCCTTGTCGGAGGCGACCATCAGCACATTTTTGAATTCGATGATATCACCGGTCTCGCCGGCCACCCGCTCAATATCGAGCGTATCGTTCTCGGCCACGCGATACTGTTTCCCGCCGGTCTTGATGACTGCGTACATTTTAGTGTTCCTTACTTTTTGTCCCGCGCTGTTCGGCGCCGCGATCTCGCTCGCGGGCTTGCAGTTTGTTGTTGTTTTTGGAGCCTTAAGCTGCGTGTTCCACCGGACACATCGAAGGCGACCGGCAATCCGGCGCGCACTATATTGACAACCATTCTGATGTCAAGAATTAGCCGCCCGTCCAGCCGCTTAACGCGGCGTATAACGTTGGGCGCAGAAAACGCACAATTTTCTTTAGCATCACTGTCATCTGAGCTTCACAAACCCTATATGAGTTGATAAGAACGGCCTCGCCTCCGGCCAGGACCAGATCGGCCGGGCGAAGAAAAAGCTTTTCCAGAAGAAGTGGGTCCCACTTTTTGCAACTCGGAAGTGCGACTAATAAGGTTTATCGCGGGGTGGAGCAGTCTGGTAGCTCGTCAGGCTCATAACCTGAAGGTCGGAGGTTCAAATCCTCCCCCCGCAACCAAAAAACAATGAGAAATCAAACGCTTAGCAGAAAGTTTGATTTCTCTTTTTCTTTGAAATAGGCTTACACGCTCCTTACACAAACTTGTGCACGAAGCGAGGT
>JAEKFU010000105.1 GCA_016522385.1 Pseudomonadota bacterium | reverse complement strand
GAGTAGAAGGAGACACTTGTGAGTTACAAACTCTACTACGCATTGGGAAGCGCCTCCATGGGGGTGAGGGTGGTCCTGGAAGAGATCGGCGCACCCTATGAGCTCATACAAACCACGATCGACATGGACAAACCCCGTCCGCCGGAACAATTGGCATTGAACCCGAATGGCTGGGTGCCGGTACTCATCTGGGGTGACAACGCAATGTACGAGTGCGCGGCCATTACGATTTTCCTGTGCGATCGCCATCCAGAGGCCAAACTTGCCCCTGCCGCTGACGAGGTTGAACGTGGTCTGTATCTGCAAACGCTGGTCTATTTCTCGAACTCCGTCCAGAACGCCTTCCAGCTTGACTATTATCCAGATCGTTTCGCCGACACGCCTGGCGACGAGCCAAGTGCCCAACGCCGCGGGATCCGGCGGTTGCGTGAGACATGGCAGGTGATCAATGACCAGATCGGTGACAACACGTGGGTGCTCGGCGACCGGTTCAGCGCTGCCGACATCTATTTGTTCATGCTGACGACGTGGCTGAGGCCGTCACGCGGACAGCCGTCGAGCGATGAATTTCCCAATGTAAGGCGGATTGCCGACGTCGTCATGAACAGGCCCAGCGTGCAGCTCGTTTACGAACAATGGATCTCCGAGCGCAAAAAGAACAGCTCGTAACCGTTTCCAGATGACGCCCGTTGGCGCTGAACGGAAGTGGTGGCCCTACGCGAGAAGACCCTATATTGCATCGTAAAAAGCAAACATTCGAAGCTCGATGTCCGCTTTGGCAGCTATTTCGTCTGCTTTGGACCGATCAACGGACTCTTCAAACAGCGATCTCATATGGCCGCTGTTGACCCAACTCGGAAGCGGCGGAGGAACTCTTATGGACACTCTTAAATGCCGTCCATAGACTGATTCCGTCTGACCCGGACCGAAGCGGGAGACCATGGTCGAGAAGAGCGAACAACGCCGAATAGCGGCAATCCTGGTAGCCGACATGGTCGGATATTCCCGCCTCATGGAAGCCGACGAGCGGAACACGTTGGCGCGCCAGAAAGCCCACCGTGCCGAAGTACTCGACCCAAAGATCTCTGAACACCATGGTCGGGTCGTGAAAACGACGGGTGATGGCATAATTGTTGAATTTGCCAGCGTCGTCGATGCCGTCGAATGCGCTTTGGCGATCCAGCGGGCCATACTGGTGAGGGAAGAAAGTATTTCCGAGGATCGCCGCATCCAATACCGCATCGGCATCAATCTCGGCGATGTCGTCGACGAGGAGGGCGACCTGTTTGGTGCCGGTGTGAACATCGCCGCCCGGCTGGAAGCGTTGGCCGACCCTGGTGGTGTCTGTATCTCCCGCGCTGCCCGAGACCAGGTGCGCGATTTGTTGGAAATCGCGTTGGAGGATATGGGCGAGGTCGAGGTTAAGAACATCGCGCGCCCGGTACGGGTTTTTCGCGTTGTGACGGATGGCAAGGCAGCCACAGTTGCACCGCAGTCGGGATTCATGAGGCGTGGCGCGGTGATCGTTTCCGCGATCTTGATCGCTGTCGCCGCAAGTGCTGGCCTTTGGTGGTGGCAACCTTGGATCGAGAGGATAGATGTGGCCCGCCCGGACCACTTCGCTCATGCACTGCCTGACCGTCCATCTATTGCGATATTGCCATTCGCAAATCTTTCCAACGATCCGCAGCAAGAATATTTCGCCGATGGCTTTACCGAAGATTTGATCACCAACGTCGCTCAATCCAAAGATCTGTTTGTCATCGCCCGCAACTCCACGTTCACCTACAAGGGCCGGGCGGTGAAGATACGCCAGATCGCCGAGGAGCTCGGAGTGCGCTACGTTGTCGAGGGATCGATACGGCGGATCGGTGAAAACATGCGGATTACCGCGCAGCTGATTGATGCGGCTACTGGCGCTCATGTATGGGCGAACCGGTACGACGAACCGAAGTCCAAACTGTTCGATTTACAGGACGAAATAAGCCGACAAATTGCAGGCGCTCTCTTGGCGAGCGTTGGCAAGGCCGATCTTGCCAAGGCATCTCGAAAGCGACCCAAAGATCATACAGCATATGACTATGTGCTGCGCGCGCGTGCGCTATTTGCATTAGCCAGCCGGGAAACGAACTTGCAAGCTCGTAGGTTTGCAGAGCAAGCCATCGTCATTGATCCTGCCTATGCTCCCGCTTACGCCATACTCGGCGACACCTTCAGTATTGCCTATATAGTTAAGTGGGAGGGACCGGACGCCTTCGAACGCGCCTATGGCGCGGCGCTAAAGGCGGTCGAATTAGATCCTCGGTCAGCGGCAGCACAATCGTTGCTGGGACGGATCTTCCTACGTCGCCGGCAACATGACGACGCTGTCGCAACCCATAAGAAGTCGATAGCACTCAACCCGAACCGCGCCGATAGTTACGCATTCCTCGCCGACACGTTGACATTCATGGACCGGGCGGACGAGGCTATCGACGCGATACTCACGGCCATGCGGCTCGATCCGTTTTATCCGGTTCTCTTCGATATGTATCTCGGTCGGGCCTATTACTTTTCCAAGCAGTACGATAAGGCCGTTGCACAGCTCCGCACGTGCGCCGTGC
>JAEKFU010000585.1 GCA_016522385.1 Pseudomonadota bacterium | reverse complement strand
GTAAGCGCCAACGCCAAACGTCAGTTTCCAATTGAATTTTTCGGGCAGGTGCGCATCATTACCACCCACCACATCTCAAACTGTAGCATTTCACTGCGTCAGGTCGTTGCCATTTTACGACAAAGTGCAATGGGCGGCGGACGAGCAGGTCAAAGGCGCGAAGAAATGTGGTAAGTAGGGTTCTCGGTCTCAATGTTTACCCGACGAGGCAATCTGGCTGTGACCGCCCTGTACCCGAGGTGGCTGCGGAACGTTGTTAGCGAGTTGTTGGGCGATCGAAGGAAACCGTGAAAGGAGCGGCAAGAAGGTTGGTAGTTGATTTGAGTTTGTTGTCATGCAGGGCGGTCCCCGAGAATTTGAACTGAAGCTTGAACTTGCCGAAACTCTGTTGCCAAACGTCGCCTCTGTTGCGGCTTCAAAGCGATTGAGAACCGGAAAGCCGCGCAAGAACAGATTGCTGTCGATCTATTTCGACACCCCGAAACACGCGCTTCGGCGTGCCGGCATCTCATTGCGGCTCAGGCGGGTGGACGGCAGCTGGGTTCAGACGGTCAAACTGGGCACCTCTGTACAGGGCGGCGTTTCGAACCGTACGGAACTCGAAGCAACGGTGCCCAGCAAAACACCTTGTCTCGATCTTATTGCAGGTAGCGCTGTCCGCAAGACACTGCGCAAGCTGATTGCGAACACGTCATTGATACCGGTTTTTCAGACCGATATTGTGCGGGTCGTACATGGGCTTAAGTCGGCTGGAACGGAGGCGGAACTGGCGCTCGACAGCGGTTGCGTTCGCTCGGCGACGCAGACGGCTGCGATATGCGAGGCCGAGCTTGAACTGAAGTCCGGAGGCGTAGAGCAGCTGCTTGTTATCGCGCAGCAACTGTTTGCCGGCATCCCTTTCTGCTTCAGTTCGCAGAGCAAGTCCGAACGCGGTTATGGGTTGGCCGAGCTCGATCAGGTACCTGGCCATGCCCCAATCAAGGCGCCAATAGCCAGACTGCATCCCTCGAACAGCGTGGCGGATGCGTTTGCAAGCATCTGCCAGTCGACGGTGGATCAGATCCTCGGCAACTGGAAAGGCATCCAGTACGGTGACGACCCGGAGTTTGCACACCAGATGCGGGTCGGCCTGCGGCGGCTGCGTACGACGTTGCGGATTTTCCGCCCGGTCATCGACAATGAGACGATGCGAGGACTGACACGCGATCTGAGGCGGATGGGCCGCCGGGTTGGCGAGCTGCGCGACGCTGACGTGCTGTTGGCAGACATCGCACAGCCGGTCTTGCAGTCTTCCGTATCACAGGACGGCGCGCAGCAGCTGGAGGAGCTGCTGGAGAGGCATTGCCACACCGCACGGGATTCCTTGCGTGAGGAATTCAGGCAGACGTGCTGGAATGAGCTGTTGCTCCAGGTGTCCATGTTGCCGCATGGGGCCGGCTGGTCAAAGGATGTCAAGAACGGCGGTAAGATCAGCCGATATGCCCGCAAGGCGTTGAAAAAGTGCTGGCAGACCGTGGCCAGGCAGGCACAAGATTTGAATGTGCTTACCATCGAGGAAAGGCACGCCCTGCGCAAGGATCTCAAGACGCTACGCTACACCGTGGAGTTCTTTGCGCCCGTACTGTCGGCCGGCAAATGCCGCAAGTTTATCGGCCGTCTAAAGGTGCTTCAGGACAGCTTCGGCTATCTCAATGACGTTGCCCTGGCACAAACCCTGCCGGAGATTGTCGCAAATGCACCAAAACAGAGCCCGGAGTTGCACCAGGCCGTCGGATATCTGCTCGGCTGGCACAGTCGTCACGCGGACGACGAGTGGAGAAAAACGCAACAGCAATGGCGCCAGCTGGAACAGCAGCCCAAACCCTGGAATTGACGGATGGCGCTCCGCACCTCAATCGCGTTTTTGAAACGCTCACGATCTCCTAGGTTCAAAGCATCTACGCAGAGCGCCTGTCCGCGCCAGGCGAGGTCGTAGGCCTTGTCGAATGCAATGCCATTCCGACGGGCATGCGCGATCTCTGTCTTGGCAAGCAACGCGTACCGCTTGGGGGTCTACGATCGCTGCTGTGGAGCATCAATCAGACAACTATAAGAAGGGCAAGACATGAGCATTGAGCCAGCACGTTTACCCGCCTGGATATACCAGCAGTCAGCCGTCATTCCCTACCGCTGGCGTGGTGCGAATCTGGAGATTTTGCTGATCACATCGCGCGGGGGAAAGCGCTGGGTATTACCTAAGGGCATCGTCGAGCCGGGCTTGACCGCCGCGGGATCCGCGGCGAAAGAGGCAATCGAGGAAGCGGGCGTCTACGGCGAAACTGCAGAGACCACGCTCGGCGCGTACCACTATCGAAAGTGGGGAGGCACGTGTGATGTGGAGGTCTACCCGATGCGGGTGTGGACCGAGATGGCCGACTGGCCAGAGTCCGAGATCCGGCGCCGGCGCTGGCTGCCGCTCTCCAAGGCGCTGGATCGCATCGAGGATAAGCGGCTGCGCAAGATTATCGCTCGCCTGCCAGACGTGGCGAGCCCCGCCAGCAAGACCGAAGCAGGCGGCGGGCAGCGCCTGCGGCAAAGCGAGCCGCCACGCCTCATCTATTTGCTCCGCCACACCAAGTCCAGCTGGGATGATCCAGATCTGGAGGATTTCGATCGGCCACTCGCGTCACGGGGGGAGCGCGCTTGCGAGACCATGCAACGATACATGGCGCTCGCCGATGTCCATCCCAACCTCGTGCTCTGCTCGGCGGCGCGCCGGGCTTGCCAGACGCTGGCAGGGGTGATGTCCGCGCTCGGTGATCAGGCGCTCGTAAAGCACTATCGTGGCCTTTATCTGGCAGGCCCGCAGGCGATGCTCGACCGGCTGCGTCGTACCACCGACGACCTCAGCAGCGTCATGCTCGTGGCCCACAATCCAGGCATGCAGTCTCTGGCAATTCGGCTTACGGGCAGCGGGAATGAGGCGGACAAGGTGCGTCTGCAGGAGAAGTTCCCAACCGGTGCGCTTGCAACACTCGTGTTTCACGGCCGTTCCTGGAAAGACCTCGATACGGGAACCTGCGAGCTTCACAGCCTCGTGTACCCGCGCGACATCGGGAAGATTCACGACACCATTAAGGACAAGAAATCGAAAAAGGGTAGGAAAGGGAAGTAGGGCCACTGACTGGCTCCTACGCGGCTCGGTCAAATCGGGCGCTCGACCGCTTTATCCACCGAGTACTGGCCCTGAACAGTTGGCGCGCGTTGCCTGACATTAGATTCACTGTTGCGGATCTCATTGGCGAGGGGACCCGCGTTGCCTCACGGCCGTCACGCGTCAGCTCGCAAATCGGAGAATTTAGAGCCAAGCAC
>JAEKFU010000566.1 GCA_016522385.1 Pseudomonadota bacterium | reverse complement strand
GTTCCAAGAGTGCCAAAGCATTGCGTGTGGCGATATCGGTGGTTACGTTGCCGAATATCGATGTGAGGCCGAGCAGTTCTACGTCTTGATGAATGCACGCGAACAGGATGGCCATCGCATCGTCGATGCCCGGGTCGGTATCGATAATGAGCTTGTGTGACGCCATTAGCTCTTGCGCTCGCTCAAGAAATTCATGACCTCCCCTTCGTCTGGGATGGCGTCCGCCGCACCCGGCCGTGTGACCTGTATTGCACTTGCGGCAGCAGCAAATTGCAACGCCTCGCCGGCATCTCCACCCTGGCTGTATCGTGCCAGGAATGCACCGAGAAATGTATCGCCAGCCCCGGTTGTGTCGACTGGTGTTACTCCAAATGCCGCCTGTTTGAAAATCGAACCAGAGTGATGGAACTCAGCGCCATGTTCGCCCCTTGTAATCAATAGCTCCGCGCATGCCATATCAGACATGCTCGAACCACCCGCCACAGCAAGGGCCTTCGCCTCGACGTCATTAACGATGAGAAGGTCCACGCTGTCGACGAGCGGCAGGGTTTCCTCGGCAACAAACGGCGCCGCGCTATATGCGACCCTGAATCCAGCTGCCTTTGCGCAGCGCACAATATCGCTGGTGCAGTTGGTTTCATTCTGCAGCAGCACCCACTTGTCCTCGGCGTTTGCCGTGTCGAGTTCAGCGGCAATCTGGTCTATTGTGAGACATCGGTTCGCACCTGCGCAGATAACAATCTGGTTCTCACCCGCATCGTCGACCAGGATCACCGCATGGCCGGTCGGCTCATCGACCACAGTAAGATGACCTGGATCGACGCCTGCCTCTTGCAGCTTTTCCGCCGCCCACCCCCCATCGGGGCCTATTGCCCCGACATGCCGCACCAGGCCGCCTGATTTGGCGATGGCGATAGACTGGTTGGCGCCCTTGCCACCGAGAAACCTATCATAGGACTTCACCGTCAGCGTTTCGCCCGGTGCCGGCATACGCGCAACACGGTAAACGTGATCTATGTTGATTGATCCAAAGTTTATGATAGCCACTACATCAACCTCGGCAGGAACAGCACCAGCGTCGGTACGAAGACCAATAGCAACAGCCGCACGATATCCGCCAACCAGAACGGCACGGTGCCACGGAAGATGGTGGTTGTTGAAACATCACCCAGAACACCTTTGAGAACGAAGACATTGAGGCCGACAGGCGGCGTTATGAGACTGATCTCGGTCACCACCACCACGATAATTCCGAACCACACCGGATCAAATCCCAGGCTGGTGACCAACGGAAAGAATATCGGCACGGTGAGCAGCAGCATCGACAGGCTCTCAAACACACACCCAAGCAACACATAGACAAGCAGGATCATGAAGATGACTGCGGTAGGCGACACGCTCCATTGGGTCACCAGCGTAAGGAGAGCTTCCGGCAGGCCAGCCAGATTGACGAAATTCGAGAATATCCAGGCACCGATCAGCACGGCAAACAGACTGGCGGTGGTCTGGGAGGCTTCGACCAGCACCTCAAATATCACCTTCACAGTAAGGTTGCCCCGGAACAATGCGATCAGAAAGGCTCCCGCCGCTCCCATCCCTGCCGCTTCGGTAGGCGAGAAAGTCAGATTGATGGGGGAAAAATTGAACAGGCCGTAAAGACCGCCGATCACCAGTACAAACAAAAGGATGACGTTCCACACATCTTTGAGCGCCGCACCGCGTTCATTCCAGCTTGAGCGTTCACCGGCCGGGCCGGCGTCCGGTTTGCGGGCAACCGTCACCCTAACGGCCAACAGATAAAACAGGATACCAATCAGGCCGGGTACGATGCCGGCAATAAACAGTTTGCCGATACTGGTTTCAGTCAACAGACCATAAATGACCAGTATTACACTCGGCGGGATGAGAATACCCAAAGTCCCGCCAGCGGCTATTGAGGCCGTGGACAGTTCGTCGGAATAACCAAACTCGCGCATTTGCGGCATGGCCACCTTCGACATCGTCGCCGCGGTCGCAAGCGACGACCCGCAGATGGCCGAAAACCCCCCACAGGCAACGATGGTGGCCATGGCAAGCCCGCCGCGGAAGTGTCCGAGAAACGCATGGCTAGCCCGGTAGAGTTCGCGGGACAGTCCGCCCTTGTTGACAAATAGCCCCATCAGAATGAACAGCGGCACAACCGATAGCCCATAGTCCTGTGCGGTATCGATCACGAGACGCCCGGCCATTGAGATGGCAGCCCGTGAGTTGGTCTGGTAGGCGAACCCCACGGTGCCGACCAGCGCCATGGCAATGGCGATTGGCATGCGCAGGAAGACCAGAACCAGCACAAGGGCAAACCCGATGATCGCCGTCACCATAGCGGCTCAGCCTTTGTCTTCATCCGGCCGGACCGGTTTGCCAACCAAATCGGGAACCAATGCGAAAAACACCCCCCTCACCAGGAGCGTTAAAGCGGTGAGGATAGTGGCAATTGCTATGAAATAAGCAATGTAGAATTGTGGAATGTTGAGATACTCGGTGACGTCTCCGTAAGCTTTTGCACGGCCGGCCAATTGCCAAACCCGCAGAGCCGGCCAGAACAGCACAATACCGCAGACCAAATTGATCACTGCATCGCGGATCCGCGCCAACCGGGCACGAAACAGCGGGTCGAACAAATCAACGACGATATGCTGGCCGCGCCAGGAGATAACCGGCAATGATGAGAACACGACAATCGCCATAAAAAGACGCGTCATCTCCG
This sequence comes from Pseudomonadota bacterium, assembly GCA_016522385.1. Lineage (GTDB taxonomy): Bacteria > Pseudomonadota > Alphaproteobacteria > Rhizobiales > Aestuariivirgaceae > JABDJG01. Next base: position 1,721 of record JAEKFU010000566.1, on the reverse strand, counting down.
TCGCCGATTCGACCGGGTCATTAAAGGCAGAGCGCAAGATGACATCAAAAAACGTCATCACCATCAGGGCGAACAATGCCGAAGCGGCAACGACAGACGGCAAGAAGGCCAGCCAGCGGCCAGCCTTCTTCAATTCGTCGGTATGTTTAGTGTCAGCCATCGCCGCTGTTTTGGCGTCTTACTATTTGCCGTACGACGACATCTCCTTGTCAATGAAGTCCACGGCCGCCTGGGCATCTACACCTTTGGCTGCGACTTCGGCGATCACGTTGGCGCGAATCGGCTTGGCCATTTCAGAATAGGCCGCCTGATCGGCATCGCTGGCCACGTTAAGCGAATTGCCGTCCGCAGCCTTGGTCGCCTCGGTGCCAGTCGCGTCGATCTCGTCCCAGACCTTGCCGGACATCTTCGACACCGCTTCACCGAAGATCGTCATCAGCGCTTTCTGGTCCTGCTGCGACAGCGAGTTGAATTTGTCCTCATTCATAATGAGCGCAAATGAGCCACGATAAAATCCGCCCGGCATCTGATAGGTATGCTGTGCGACTTCAGTCAGCTTAAAACCCTTCTTGCCTTCCATAGGCATCATGACACCATCAGCAGCTTTTGATGACAGCGTTTCATACACCTTTGGCGCCGGCACGCGGATGCCTGTCGCGCCGAGAGCCGTACCCACATCACCGGACACACCACCGCCAAGCCGCAGCTTCATGCCCTTGATTTCGGCCAGCGACGTCACTTTCTTGGCACTATGCAGATGGCCCGGTCCATGCGTGTGCAGGGCGATCAGCTTTACACCCTTGTGCTCATCGGCTTTGTGGAGGAATTTTTCATAGGCTCGCCAGTAAGCGACCGAAGCCGCCTCTGCGCTGCCTTCGTAACCCGGCAATTCAATTAGCTTCGTCGCCACGAACCTGCCTGGATTGTAACCATGGAAAATCCACGTGAAGTCTGCGGCACCGTCCTGAATGAGATCGAACTGGGCCGTTGGCGGCGCCAGCTTGTATTTGATTTCGGCCGTCACCCTCCCTTCGGTTGCTTTCTCAACCATTTCGATGAAGCGCGGCCAGAGTTTGGCATTTATACCATGTGTCGGCGGCGCCCAGCTGGAGATGACAAGTTTTTCAGCCGCATTGGCCACCACGGCACCAGCACCCAATGTGACTGCCAAGGCAAATATTGAAGCTGAAATTTTACGCAAAAGTGACATCGACAATTCTCCTCCCTCAAGATACGCGCCTGATTTCATTTTGTTTTCGTCGACACAACCAAACCCGACAGCTTGCGCCGCCAAATCCGGATGGTCGCTGGCACCGACTTTAGCGCAGCAATCACTATTCACCAACAAGCATGATGCGCAATTCATCAAGCGTTACTTTACCCATCGCGTTACGCGGCAACTCGTCGAGATAGACGATCTTTTTGGGATGCTTGAAGCGGGCCAGTTCGCGGCCCAGCGCTTGCCGGATGTGCTCTTCTTTGGTGTCGCCATCTGGCGACAGCACATTACCCGCGGCTGGAACCTCACCCCATTTGTCATCCTGAATGCCACAGACTGCGGCTTCGGCAATGCCGGGGATGGCGGTCAGCACGCGTTCGATTTCTGCCGGATAGATGTTTTCGCCACCAGAAACGATGGTGTGTTTTGCACGTTCACGAAAATAGAGATTACCCTCAGCGTCGACGTGGCCAATGTCGCCAGTGCGATACCAGGCACCGTT
>JAEKFU010000507.1 GCA_016522385.1 Pseudomonadota bacterium | reverse complement strand
CCCCTGCATCGGTCACCCATTATGCAAGCTTGATGAGCGGTTTGCCTTGGACCTGTTCTGCACATGCCAAGGATATCTGGACCAGCCGGGATCGCGATCTCGGCAAGAGAATTTCTGCCGCGAAATGGGTGGTGACCTGTACCCGAGCCGGATTCGAACATTTGAGACAACTCTCTCCGCAGCCTGACAAGGTGCATCTGAGTTATCATGGCCTCGACTTGAAACTTTTTGCTTCGCCGGATCACCAGCGTGTCATGCGAGACGGTAGCCGCTCTGAGGAGCCTGTGCGCCTGCTGACTGTGTGCCGCGCTGTGGAGAAGAAAGGTCTCGATCTGCTGATTGACGCCTTGGCAGGGATCGAGCCTACTTGCCACTGGCACTGGACGCATGTCGGCACCGGTCCTTTGATACCGCAGTTGCAGCAGCAGGCGCGCCGGAAGAACATAGCCGACCGCATCACCTGGCTCGGCGCGCAGCCACAAAAACAAGTGCTGGACCAGTACCGCAACAGCGAATTGTTCGTTCTACCTTGCCGGATTGCCAGTGACGGCGATCGTGACGGCTTGCCAAACGCGATCGTCGAGGCGCAAAGCCAACGATTGTGCTGTTTGTCAACGGATCTGTCCGGCGTGCCCGAACTCATCACCGACGGTCACAATGGCATCCTGGTGCCCGCCGATGACTGTGCGGCCCTTCTGACTGCCTTGGAGGCCATCATCCAAGACCCTCAACTACGCAATAAAATGGGCCAGCGTGGCGAAAACCGTGTGCGCGAGCAGTTTTCCAACAGTGTCAGCATCGCCTATCTCAAACAGTTGTTTGAAACAGTGCTCGTGCCGGTAAAGTCGGCCTCGTGAGCCTATCTGTCCTATTTTATGTGCAACACCTTCTTGGCGTCGGGCATCTGGTGCGCGCAAGCCTTATCTGTGAGGCGTTGGTGGAACACGGTGCTCACGTGAATCTGGTGACCGGAGGGCGGCCTTTCCCGGGATTTCCCGGTGCTGGTGTCAATGTCATTGAACTGCCGCCGGTGAGTGCTGGGCCTGGTGGTTTTGGCGACCTGATCGATTTGGACGGCAAGGCGATCGATGACGATTTCCGCAACCTGCGCCGCCGCTTGCTGATGGAAAGCCTACAGCGCTGCCGCCCGGATATACTTCTCATCGAAGCGTTTCCCTTTGGTCGCGGGCAAATGCGCTTCGAATTGCTGCCGCTGCTCGACGCCGCTTGTCAGCAGCACCGCAAGCCGCTGATCGTCTGTTCGCTACGGGACATCCTGCAGCAAAGGTCAGATAAGAAAATGCAATCCACCGTCGAGTTGATCGGGGCCTACTTTGACTTGGTTCTGGTTCATGGCGATCCGGCTTTTGCAAGGCTCGACGAAACCTTTAAGTATGCAGACAGGATCTCGCCTAAGGTTGCTTACACTGGCGTGGTTTCCGCGCCACCCGGCACATTGCAGGGCGAGGTTTACGACGTCGTCGTGTCGGCTGGCGGCGGCATTGCCGGTGAAAAACTGTTGCGCGTGGCAATCGCTGCAAAAGACAATTGCAGGCTTTCGGACGCCCGTTGGTGTGTTCTGACCGGGACAAATCTCGATCGGCAGGCCGCCGACCAGGTGCGCGAAGTTGCCGGGACGGGCACGGAATTTTTCGTTCACCGTCCCGACTTTCGAGCTTTGCTCGCCAATGCCGTGTTGTCAATTTCACAAGCTGGCTACAATACGACGGCAGATATATTGCGTGCCGGCTGCCAGTCAGTCATGGTTCCTTTCGCTACCGGTGGCGAGACCGAGCAATCCATGCGCGCTGGTAAGCTGGCCCAACGCGGCTTGGTCACGGTGCTAGACGAAACCAGGTTGAACGCTGAAAGTCTGGCGCAGTCGATCGATGAAAGATTGCAACTGCCGGCTATCGGCACCTCCCATGGAATTGATTTAGAAGGTGCGAATAACGCCGCTGAGATATTACTCAGCGCGGCAAATCTCACTTCCGCACGATAGGAAGGGCGGTAAACAGCAAGGTGACGAAAGGCAAAGCAGGTTGTATGATACCGCACCAGCCTTTATGGCTGAGGGGCGAAACAGAACGTGCCGGCAGAAGTTTGCCGGGGTTAACGATAAGCGAGTGACGCAGGCAACGGGTAATTAATGGAACCCAATCTGTTTCGATATGTCTGGAAGCACACAAGGCTACAGCAGTTATGGGTGCTTACCATCGTTCTACTGTCGATGCCGACATATTTCCTGTCTCTTGATTTGCCCAAGCGCATCGTTAACGGACCGATTCAAGGCGAGGGCTACCCGGAAGCGCAATCCAGTCAGCCGTTTTTACAGTTGATCATTGATGTGCCCGAATGGATTTCATCCACCGGCACGCTCACCCTGTTTCCCGGCATTGATCTGACCAGGCCGCAGATGCTGGTGGCTCTCAGCCTGTGCTTTTTGCTGCTGGTCTGCGTCAACGGCCTTTTCAAATTCTACATCAACACGTACAAGGGTCGGCTCGGCGAACGCATGTTGCGCCGACTGCGGTTCGACCTTGTCGACAAAGTCTTGCGGTTTCCCATGGTCCAGTTCCGCCGGGTCAAACCGGCCGAGGTCGCCACCATGGTCAAGGACGAGGTAGAGCCGCTTGGCGGCTTCATTGGCGATGCCTTCATTCAACCAGTGTTCCTGGGCGGTCAGGCGCTCACGGCAATGGCTTTCATCCTTCTGCAGAGCTTCTGGCTGGGACTGATTGCCGGCGGAATTGTAATCGCGCAAGCTTTGATCATCCCGCGCCTGCGCCGCCGGTTGATTGAACTGGGCCGGCAACGTCAGCTCACTGCCCGTGATCTGGCAGGCAGGGTCGGTGAGATTGTTGAAGGTGTCGGCAGCATTCATGTGAATGACACATCGAACTTTGAGCGGGCCGATATTAGTTCCAGGCTGGGCCGAATCTTCAAAATCCGCTACGAAATCTTTCAGCGCAAATTCTTTGTCAAGTTCCTGAACAATTTTTTGGCGCAGTTGACGCCGTTCCTGTTCTATCTGGTCGGCGGCTATTTTGCGCTGACCGGCAGGATGGATATTGGTCAGCTTGTCGCGGTCATCGCTGCCTACAAGGACCTACCGTCACCCATCAAGGAACTCATCGACTGGGATCAGCAACGCCTAGATGTTCAAGTTAAGTACACCCAGGTCATCGACCAATTCTCTGTTGACGGGCTGATTGACGAAAGGCTGCAGCAATTGGTAAGCGAGCCTGTTCCGGCACTAAGTGACGGTTTCAACATCTCCAGTCTGGTGGTCGCCGATGATACCGGCGCCAGTCTGGTTGAGCGCTTGTCTCTCGACATTGGGCTGAACCACAAGATAGCCATCGTCGGCGGCCTCAATAGCGGTGCAGAACAACTCGCCGAAGCGCTGCCCAGGCTACTTCGCGCTCATGCGGGGCGAGTATCACTCAACAATGTCGACATTGAAGAACTGCCAGAAGCGGTAATTGGTCGGCGCATCGGCTTTGTGCCGGCTGAGGCCCCACTGTTCCATGCTTCGGTCCGTGACAATATCGTTTATGGCCTGAAACATGCACCATTCCGTGATGCCGAATATAGCGTAGAAGAAAAGAGACTGCGTGAATGGGACATATTGGAAGCAACGCGGACCGGAAATTCCAAGGAAGATATCGCAGCGGACTGGATCGACTATCAAGCTGCAGGCGCCACTGGACCGGATGATCTACTGGAACAAATTCAGCGCGTTCTCCAGATAGTTGACCTGGATGGCGATATGTTGAATTTCGGGCTGCGCGGGATCATTGATCCTGAAGCAAATCCCGAGCTTGCTGCCGGAATTCTCAATGCCAGAAAGGGGCTCAGCAAGTATTTGGGTGACCCTGAATATGCCGGGCTGGTCGAGCAGTTCGACCCAACCAGTTACACAAGTCAGGCAACCATCGGTGAAAATCTTCTGTTCGGCACGTCGGTCAATGACGAGTTGTCTCAAGACAGTCTGGGCGATCATCCTTATGTCCTGCAAATCCTTGCCGAAGATGGATTGGACGATGTTCTTTTCGACATGGGACGCGAGATCGCTGAAACGGCGATTGAACTGTTCGCCGACTTGCCGCCAGATCATCCTTTCTTCGAGCAACTCAGTTTCATGTCGTCAGAGCAGATTCCCGACTATCAGGCGACGTTGGCCCGAATTCAGCATCAAAGTTTCAAGACGGCGTCCAGCGAAGACCGTCAGCGCATCATGCGGCTACCGTTCCTCTACATCGAACCGCGCCACCGTCTCAGCCTCGTCGACGAGGAACTTCGCCAGCGCATTGTCGCTGCGCGCCAACGGTTCCGTCACAAGCTGCCAGAAGAGCTTGCAGGTGCAGTAGAGTTTTACGATCCTGACACGTTCAACCGAGCGGCCTCCATACAGGACAACATTCTTGCTGGCCACATCGCCTATGGCGTAGCCGGTGGGCCGGAGCGAATTCTCGAATTGATCCAGTCGGTGCTCAAAGAACATGATCTGGGCGATGCCGTTTTCGCAGCCGGCCTCGATTTCAATGTGGGCAGTGGCGGCAAGCGTCTGTCCAGTGGACAGCGTCAGAAAGTAATGCTCGCGCGCGCCTTGTTGAAGCGGCCTGATATGTTGATCGTCAACCGCGCGCTGACGGCGCTCGATAAGG
>JAEKFU010000437.1 GCA_016522385.1 Pseudomonadota bacterium | reverse complement strand
CCGCCCAGCTCAGTCGGATCAATCCCGAGCAGTAGGTGATGCATAACTGGATTGCCGACCACCACAACTTCGAGAATATGCGAAATATCAATCACCGCTTCGGCGGCCACCTGGCCTGCCAGTGTGTTAATCGCGCCACGCACAGCATCGGTCATTTCCGCATCGCCACCCGGGTTCATCATCACATAGGACACCCGGCTCATGAGGTCTTCGCCGAAGCGGATCTGTGGGTTCATCAGACCGGCTGAAGCCACAACCGCGCCAGTCGACAAATCGCACAGATGCGCTGCGACGGTTGTCGAGCCGACATCGACCGCCAACCCGAAGGCCTGATCGTGAAAGCCCGGCCACATAGCGGTAATCCGACTGGCACCGCTGGCTAGACGGTGATGGATCGCCACCGTGATGGACCACTCGCCCTTGCGCAGCACAACCTGCAGATCCTGCATGATCGCCAGATCACATGTCACACCAGTGACCTGCCACTGGTCCTCCAAGGCCTTGTATACACGCTCCAGATCCGACGAGGGTTTGTGCATATCCGGCTCTTCGACCTCGATATAGTAGAGCCGGGTTATGGGGTTAAGCTCAATATCGCGCGTATCGGCGCGTTTGCGAACCACTTGTTTGTGCACCTGGCTTTCCGGTGGCACGTCAATCACGATGTCGCCGAGGATTTGCGTCTGGCAGGACAGGCGCCGGTCGGAATTCAGTCCGCGCTTGCTGTCATATCGTGCTTCGACCGCGGTTACCCCGTTCAGGTGGTCATTTCCCGAAACAATACCGTGTTTGGCAAATTCGCCGAACGAAGGAATGACCTGGCAGCGCCCGCAGATCGCCCGACCACCGCAAACCGAATCGATGTCAACCCCAAGCGATCGTGCCGCCTGCAGGACCGGTGTGCCAATGGCGAACCGCCCGCGCTTGCCGGATGGCGTGAAAACAATGAGCGCATCCTTTTTTGGTATCTGGTCGCTCATTGTTGTCCTCGAAGTCAGATGGGAGGTTCTGGCTTAGGCCCTGCGGCGACGCCTTTGTTCGCGCGCCAAGCGGCGCTGATCAGCATCGCTGAGCGCCGCGCCGTCCGCCGGCACCTCTCGGAATTTGCGAGTCCAAACCCGACATGAAACATCGGTGCCATTCAGCACGTTCGCGGCCAGTATCGCATGCATATCTTCGTCATGCAGCGGATTCATGATCGCCGAAGTCATGCCGTTGGAAGCTGCCATAGCCAGGAAATAGCCAGTCAGCGCCCGCCGGTTCGGCATGCCGAATGATACATTCGAGGCGCCGCAGGTCGTGTTGACCTTGAGCTCATCCTTCAACCTACGGCACAGTTGAAACACTTGCCGTCCGGCAGTGCCCATGGCGCCGATCGGCATGACCAGCGGATCGACAACGATATCATGCGACTTGATACCGTGATCGGCGGCCCTCTCGACGATCTTCTTGGCCACTTCAAAGCGCACATCCGGATCCTCGGAAATTCCGGTCTCATCGTTGGAGATAGCCACAACCGGAACATCATACTTTGCCACCAGCGGCAGGATGGTCTCCAGCCGGTCCTCCTCTCCCGTCACCGAGTTGACAAGCGGGCGCCCTTTGGCGACCTCCAGGCCTGCCGCCAGTGCCGCTGGCACCGAGGAGTCGATGCAAATCGGAATGTCAGTAACCGACTGCACGATCTGCAGCGTCTTGCGCAACAATGGCGGTTCGGTTTCGTTGGGATCTACAGCGGTAACGCCAGCGTTGACGTCCAGGATCATCGCTCCCGCCTCAACCTGAGCAACGGCATCACGCTCCACGGTGGAAAAGTCGCCACTTTCCATTTCCTTGGCCAGTTTCTTGCGCCCGGTCGGATTGATCCGCTCGCCAATGACGCAGAACGGCCTGTCGAATCCAATGATCGATTCCCTACTCTGCGACGCAACCAGTGTTTCAGTCATGAGAACTGCCTTTGCTCTTTGGAATTCCTGTATTTCGTTTTCATCAGCGTTTTGTTGCCCAGCCTTCGTTGCCAACCAGGACCTTTAGTCGCTCTTTGTCGTATTCCGTCTCAATTGTCGCGCATGCCTTGTCAACCTCTTTGGCAATATCTCCTTCGCAGGTCACCGGCTCACTACGCCGCCATTCAGCAAGGTAGGCATCGGTTTCGGCTGCGCCGCTACGCATAGCTGCCATGTCGATAGCCTCTTGAAAACGCTCAGGCAGCATACGTTTTTCCGCGTTTCGCCCGGCCTTTACGACCACTTGCGAAGGGATATCTCGCCAATAGGTGACAATCAGCTGAGCCATTTTCAGGTTTCCGTCTTTTTGACTAACGCCACGCGGCTTTGTCAGGCACACATGCGCTCTTAGTAGGTCCCCAACTCGCCCCGCAGCGACACGGTTCTATGCAAAACCGACGACGCTTTTAGGCTGCCGAGGGAATCTGCCTATCTGGCACGATTCCAAGGCATCTGCACATGGCTATCGCTAGGTCAGGTCGGTTCAATGTGAAGAAATGGAAGTGTTTGACGCCTTGGCCGGCCAGCTCCAGAACCTGTTCTGCAGCTACGCTCACCGCGGCCAGCTTTTGCGCGTCAGGATCATTCTCAAGCCCTGAAAATCGTGCCTGCAGCCATTCGGGAATGGTGGCCTGGCAACGTTTGGCAAAGTTTTGCACTTTATTGAAGTCATGGATCAGCAAAATGCCAGGTACAATCTGCCTGAAAATTCCGTGGGCCTGTGCTGTCTCCAGGAAACGGTAATACATTGTGTTGTCGAAGAAGAATTGCGTGATTGCTCGATCTGCGCCGGCGTCGAGCTTGGCTTTCAGGTTGTCCAGGTCGCGGGCGGTGGTTGGAGAATCAGGATGCTTTTCCGGGTAGGCGGCGACTGAGATATCGAATTTACCGCGTGCTTTGAGAGAACTCACCAGTTCTGAAGTTTCCTTGTAGCCATCCGGATGTGGTTCGTAGAGCGATGTGCCTGCTGGAGCATCGCCGCGCAGCGCCACGATGTGGCGCACACCAAGCGCAACATATTGATCGACAATCTTATTGGTCTCATCACGACTGGCGCCGACGCATGTCAGGTGCCCCGCAATCTTGTGACAGGTGTGCCTCGCCAGGAGTGCCACGCTTTGCATGGTCCGATCCCGGGTGCTGCCACCAGCACCATATGTCACCGACAGAAAGGTGGGTTCATAGCCTTGAAGGCTTTGTGCCATGTCGACGAGGGCATCCTGATCGTGCGGAGTACGTGCCGGAAAGGCCTCAAAAGACACTGTGATCCGATTATTTGATTGCCGCGCATTGAACACTCTTTTCGAGAGTGTGGTCACATCAAACCCTTTCATATAACAATATCTTTATATTGTTATATTATGCAGTTGTCAAGTCAAATTGGAAGAGTCCGTGCGCTCAAAGGCACACTTGAGAAATTTGAGCACAATTCTGCGCGATGTGTGACTAATCGCACTTGAAACTCGTCGACTGCGCTTTATTGTTTACCTTCGCGAGTTCGTTAGTCGGGATGGCGGATAACCGTGTCGCGTTGGGTTTCGAACACCTCAGGCGAACATAAGGAGCCTCGAACATGAACGAAGTCACAGTTCCCCGCCGCATTTTACCGATTACAGCCGTCGCATTGATGCTCGCTGTCACCGTGCCCTGGTCAACGGCCGAGGCAGCGCCCTGTGCAGCCGGTGCGCTTGCAGAACGTGCGGGCAAGGCTTTCGTCACCGCAGCCAAATCGCGTTCATCTTCTGCCTTTGCCGGTGCCTTGCGCAAACATGTCGACATGCGCTCGGTTTCATTGTTTGCGCTTGGCAAGTACCGCAAGAAACTTCCCAAGGCAAGTGAACGTGAATTCGTCCAACTGACCAGCAGGTATATCGCACGAACACTGACCGATTTTTCCAGAAAGTTCCGCGCCTCGTCAGTGGAAGCAGTGAGATGCCGCGGAGGGACGGTCGAAAGCAAGCTTAATCAGCTCGGTGGACGCCCGCCGCAAAAAGTACTGTGGCGTATCAAGGGCGGCAAGGTCAGGGATGTCAATGTGCAAAACGTATGGCTTGCCCAATTGCTGCGGTCGAACTACGCTTCCGTGATCAAGAAGGGCGGCGGCAGGATCAGCGCGCTTTTCTCACATCTTGGTGCGCGCAGTGGCACGGTCGCCAAACTTGATGACACTCGCTAGGACCAATCGACACTTCCGATTGCCGAACGGGGCATAGGCGTCGTTTACGACCAACAATTGGGCGTTTCGCATAGACCTGCGGCGTTGGTTCGGGTCTATCAACTCACTCATGGTGAAAGTTCCTCAACGAGGGTTCGTGTCATGGGTAACCAAGCTGACGCAAATACGGCTGAAACGGTCGGCGCCGCGCGCCGATCGCGTCGTTCCGGCGGCGGTGCCGAGGCACGCCGCGCGGCGCGCGGCGGCAAATCATCCACGCAACTGACCTACGTAAGACGGCAGATACCCCTTTATGAAGTTCTCTCTGAAGAAGGTCTGTCGTTGATCGAGAACAACGC
>JAEKFU010000434.1 GCA_016522385.1 Pseudomonadota bacterium | reverse complement strand
TGACCGCCCGTCGTCGCAACAACGCCGCTCACCCAATTGAGCAGACTGGTGCTGAACTGCGTGCGATGATGCCCTGGATCTCTGCCAACAAGCTGGTCGACAAAGCAAAGAACTAGGGTCCGTTGAGATTCAGGTTATGGTGCTGGCAGACTAGGTTGCAGATCCGCCGCTCAAGGCGCTGGGACGCAGACTCATTCGGCTATGAATTGTGAGACGGATCATGGACTTCCAGTTTTTCACGCTCGACGTTTTCACCACTGAACGTTTTGCCGGCAACGGTCTTGCCGTGGTCACGGGCGCTGACGGTCTCACCGGGGGTCAGATGCAGATGGTAGCCCGCGAATTCAATCTGTCCGAAACGGTATTCGTGCAGACACCGCAAAATCCGGTCAACACGGCAAGAGTGCGCATATTTACGCCCGGAAAGGAACTGCCGTTCGCCGGTCACCCTACCATCGGCACCGCCGTATTGCTCGCTTCGCAATCGCCGGAGACCTGCACCGACATCCTGTTTGAACAGGCCCTCGGCCTGGTTTCGGTTCACGTCGATGACATAACTGGTGATTGCGGATACGCCCAGCTTGCCGCCCCGGCCCTGCCCGAAACACCGCGTCCCGTGCAAGATCCGGCAGGTCTTGCGCAAGCTATCGGTGTCGATGCGGCTGACATAGGCTTTGACGGCCACACACCGCATCTGGTCAAGGCAGGTAATGACTTTCTGTTCATTCCACTGAAGTCGCGGCAGTCCGTTGACCGGGCAATGATCGACCCGGCAGCGCGCGAAACGGTGCTCGGCGTCGCCGGCATGGTCGGTGCCTTTGTCTACTGCCGTGGCGGCGTCTCGGCAGCTGCATCATTCTATGCACGCATGTTCGGATCACCTGCATCGGGTATCGTCGAGGATCCGGCAACCGGTAGTGCCGTTGCCACTTTCCCCGGCCTACTGATCGCCAGCGAAACATTGGAGGACGACACGCATCGCTGGCACATCGAGCAGGGTTTTGCCATGGGAAGGCCTAGCGACCTGTTTCTCGAAGCTGACATATCCCGCGGCAACATCACTCAGGTCCGCGTTGGCGGCCACGCGGTGATGGTGTCGCAGGGTGTGATCACCATTTAAGGCCATTGAACCACTGGGATAGTCCCATGCGGTTGGGTTTCCATACGCTTGATGTCTTTACCAGGACATCCTTCACCGGCAATCCGCTGGCCGTCGTGCTGGATGCGGGCGGGTTAACCGATCGGCAGATGCAATCGATCGCCCGCGAATTCAACCTGTCCGAGACGGTTTTTGTGTCACCGCCGCACGATCCTGCCAACACCGCAAGAATGCGCATCTTCATGCCGCGCGGCGAGCTGCCGTTCGCCGGTCACCCAACGATCGGTGCGGCGGTCGTGTTGGCAAGCCTCGATGCAACGGGTAGCCCCGAGACCGACCGCCAGATTAGGCTTGAAGAACCCATCGGGCTTGTGGCGGTGACGGTCACCTGCGCCGACGGGCTTTGGCATGGCACATTGTCGGGGGCGGTCATGCCATCCGCTGTCGGCACCGTGCCGCCCAGCGAAAAACTGGCGGTCGCGATCGGGTTGACCAAAGACGCAATCGGCTTTGGCAACCATCGGCCGGGCATATTTGATGCCGGTGTGCCCTACCTTTTCATTCCCGTGCGTGATCTCAGAGCGCTCGGCAGCACAAGAGTAGTTGAGCCCCATTGGAGCGAAATGACCACCGCCTGCGGCGCTGACGGAGCTTATATTTACACAGCCGGCGACGGCGATTTGGACTGGCGCGCGAGGTATTACGAGCCGCAAGCCGGAATCCCTGAGGACCCGGCGACGGGATCGGCTGTCGCCGCCCTGCCCGGCCAGCTGAACGCGGCCCAGGCCCTGCCAAACGGTAGGCACAGCTGGAAGGTGGGTCAGGGCCATGAGATGGGACGTCCCAGCGTGATATCGCTCACGGCATATCTCGAGAACGGTCGTTTCTCGCACATCGAAGTAGGCGGTCACGCCGTACTGATTTCCAGCGGCGACATCACCGTGTAGCAGGTGGTGCAGTAAGTGCGCCTGCAAGACCGGCTTGCCAGCCCCGGCTGTTCGGGGTAAAGGAACCTCCAGCGCACCGTTACTCATTTTCTTGGATCAGTCCAGGAATTCGTAACCCGGCATTAACGCGCAATGGTGGATTTTGGAATCGAACCGGTTTAGCGAGCTGCACAGAGCAAATGACCTCTTGTTCAAGTCATAAGATCCCGTCGACCTGCGCACGGCTGAACACAATGTGCCGCGCCGACCTTTCCACTGAGCTCCTGCTTCTTAGAGGCCCCTGATTATCGGCGGTCCGGACAGGTGCCGGGCGGGTATTCAGGGGATGACAATCAGCCACTTCAAGGAAGATGTGAAGCGGCCGGAGCGCACATGACCAGGCGCCATCGGCCCGAGCAAAGGACAGATCAAATGAGTGCCAACGGCAAAGACCATATCCTGATATTCGACACCACTTTGCGCGACGGTGAGCAATCACCCGGCGCCACCATGACCTTCGAGGAAAAGCTCGAAGTCGCCGAATTACTTGACGACATGGGCGTCGACATCATCGAAGCCGGCTTTCCGATCGCCTCGCAGGGCGATTTCGAAGCCGTGTCCGAGATCGCCCGCCGCACCAAGAAGGCGATCATTGCCGGCCTGGCCCGCGCCATTCCCGGCGACATTGCCCGCGCCGGTGAAGCGGTCAGACATGCGGCCCGGCCGCGTATTCACACCTTCGTAT
>JAEKFU010000406.1 GCA_016522385.1 Pseudomonadota bacterium | reverse complement strand
GACCCAAGCACTCGACTGCGGCTACCGGCATATCGATACAGCGACGATGTATGACAACGAAGCCGCGGTCGGGGCAGGATTGCGCGCTTCAGGCGTCTCCCGTGATGACGTCTTCCTGACGACCAAGGTCTGGTACACTGACATCGATGACGGTGATCTGCAGCGTTCGGCAGAATCAAGCGTGAAACGGCTCGGCGTCGATACCGTCGATCTGTTGCTGATCCACTGGCCGTCAAAGTCAATCCCGCTGGCCCGTTCGATCAAGGCGCTCAACGAGGTTCGCGACCGGGGTCTTGCCCGGCACATCGGTGTCTCGAATTTTCCGGTGCGGCTGCTCGAAGAGGCGATGCGCTTGTCGTCGCATCCGCTGGTGTGCAACCAGGTGGAATATCATCCCTATCTCAACCAAGACAAGGTTATCGCTGCCTGCCGGCGCCTTGGTGCTGCGGTGGTCTCCTACTGTCCGCTGTGCCGTGGTGGCGATTTGTTCGATAACGAGGTAGTGCGCAATGCGGCCGCAAAACACGACCGTACAACAGCCCAGGTCGTCCTTCGCTGGCATGTCCAGCAGGATGGCGTGGCGGCTATCCCGCGGTCGAAAACGCCGGCACGGATTGCGGAGAACCTGGATGTGTTCGATTTCGAGCTTGATGCGGCAGATATGTCGGCGATCAGCGAACTCAGGCAACGCAATCTACGGATTTGCGATTTCGACTTTTCGCCGGACTGGGATGCCTAGATGCGCTGCCTGATCCAGCGGGTGAGCGCCGCACATGTCGAGATCGACAGCGTGAATGTTGGTGAGATCGCCGACGGTTTAATGATCCTTGTCTGCGCGATGCAGAACGATACACAGGCCAATGCAAGCCAGCTGGCACGCAAGGTCGCGGCCTTGCGCATCTTCCGTGATGAGGCCGGCAAGATGAACCGGTCGGTGACAGATGTCGGCGGCGCAGCGCTGGTGGTCAGCCAGTTTACGTTGGCGGCCGATACGGCGCGCGGCAACCGCCCGGGTTTTTCGCAGGCCGCGCCACCCGAGCTTGGTGAGCAGCTATACGATCATTTCTGCCAGGCACTGGCGAGTGAGGGCTTAGACGTGCAGACCGGGCGGTTTGGCGCCGACATGAAAGTCACGCTCACCAATGACGGACCGGTGGCGATCTGGCTTGAAATGTAAGGTACTGCTCATCCCTGCCGCCGTTCAGCGCGGGAACGTTTGGGAGGGACGAATGGCCGTGCAAGTAGGCTAACGCATGAGATTTGGCGCCGTGGTGCCCTCGTTAACGCTAGATCAAACACCGCTCAGCAAAGTGCTGTAGAGTTCTGGACGGCGCTGGTCCATAAGGGGGTAGCGGCCACGTACTTCGCGGATGAAATCGAGATCGATATGGGCGGTGACAACGCCCTCTTCATCCGAAGCCGTGGCAATGATCGTGCCCCAGGGATCCACGATCATGCTGCGACCGACGAAAGAGATGCCTGATTTGGGTTCAGTACCATACTGGCCGGACGCTACGACGTAGCACTGGTTCTCGGTGGCCCGCGAACGCAGAAAGAACTCCCAGTGATCGTGCCGGGGGCTCAAGAATGCCGAAGCGCAAACCATGATTTCGGCACCTTGAAGCGCCATGTCGCGATAGATTTCCGGAAAGCGCAGGTCCGAACAGACTGACAGGCCAACCCGTGCCAGATTGGTCGTGTAGACGTCCAATGACGAGCCCGGCTTGACCTTCTTGGATTCCATAATGCCGGATGGGATATCAGTGCGGTTTGGGGCATCGAAGAGATGGGTCTTGCGGTATACGCCGAGAACCTCGCCGTCGGGTGAGATCAGGGGGAGCGAGTTGTGATAATCGCCATTGCCAGCATCCTCATAGATCGAACCGGCGATATACATCCCGAAACGGCGCGCCTTTTCCGACAACTGTCTGGTGACCGGACCGGGAATCGGTTCAGCGATCTCGCGATAGACGTTTTCGTCGGAAAACCCGAGACCAGTCCACAATTCCGGCAAAACGCAGAAGTCAGTGCCGCGCCCACCGGCCTCATCGATGAGGCCCATCATCTTGTCGACGGTGTCCGCCTTTTCGCCATCTACCGCGGTGATCTGGATCGCCGAAACGGTCATCTTGCGGGCGTCGGTCATGGGGAAGCCTCCGGAAATGGCAGCCGTCTTTCAAAATCACCCTAGAGCAACACAACACTTTTTCAAACCCGCTTGGCCGCAGCGAGCATTCAAGTGCCGGCAACCAATGGCGCGGTCATGCGCTGCAGGGCAGCGATGACGCTGTTGGCAACAATCTTGCCAGTGCGAGGGTTTTCCTCAGATGGAATGTTGTTGATGGTCATGACGGCCTCGCCGGTGTCGGACTCAATCGTCACCGACTGGCGGTTGCGGTCGATTGCCGGATCGGCCCATACTTCAACCTCGGTCCGCTCTGGGCCGATCCCTGCCAAGGCCAGGGCGGCGGCGACATTGACGTTTGCCGGAAACGCCTTTGCAGCCTCACCGGCCGTGCCCTTGAAGACGCGCTTTGCCTCAGTGAGGTTTTCGATTTCGATATTGTTTTTGACAAGATGAGGTGCGTCGGCAAGGCCAGCAGGCGGTTTGCGGGTCTGCAGAACAACCCGGTGGATGGTGCCGACGGCCATGGCGCGCACCGTGTCAAGACCGAGCATGGCGCCGGACGGCACAATGATCCGGGCGCCTGTCTGCGTTGCCTGATCGACCAAATCCATGTGTTCTAACAGGGCACCAACGGACAGGGGCATCAGGCAGCGGCCTCTGGCAATTGCCGGGCCGGCGACTTCGGCGAACACGGACGCCGGGGCGCAGTCGACCACCACATCGGCACGCTCCGAAAGCCCTGCCAGTCCGGTGACTTCGGGAGGTGTTTGGAAGTCGGCAATCCGAGCCTTGGCCCGATCTTTATCATTCGCCGAGACGGCCGTGAGGCGAAACCCGGGAATGTCACCCCGATCGACCGCACGGGCGACTTTCATGCCAATGGCGCCTAGGCCTGCAATGCCCAACCGGATGACATCTCCTTTACTGATCACAATCAATCTCCATCACAGGCTATGCCTCAACCACGCTCTGCCGGGCTTTGTAGATGAGATATGCGGCAAATCCGGCACAAATGAGTGAAAGGCCGGGTCGCACCGTACCGCCCATCATCCAAAGAGGCACGGCGATCGCGGCAAGTAGGGTCGGCGCATAGAACCGGACCCATTTCTTGCCTTCAGCACGGGCATTCTGAAATAACGGAAAGACGGCTGAGAACAGTGCCACGATCAGAAAGAACAGTGCCCAAGGCCTGGTAAAGAACAGTGTCACGTCATCGGAAATGGCAAAGGCCCGCGACAGGTTGAGTTCGGCGATATTGCCGAGCACCACGCCGAGGATCATCGGCGCCAGCGGGAAACCAAACTGGCGCATGAAGAAACCGAGGATGCCGAACCACAACAACGTCCAGATGTCGAACTCGACGTTGTTAATGGCAAAGACGCCGATGGTGCTGAATCCGAGGATGACCGCTGCGAGCATGTACATTCGGATTCGGGTGACGAGCACAAAGATCCGCAGCATGAACGACTGCATGCCGAGCATGATGAAATTGGCCAGGAAGAAGGCGATGAAGATCGAATAGGCCAACACCGGCTCATCGCTGATGAAGCTTGGGCTCGGCACGACATCGTGGATCAGTAGGGCGCCAAGCATGATGGCGGTTGTGACATCGCCCGGTATACCGAGCGCCATCATTGTGATGAGGGCGCCACCCTCGACCGCGTTGTTGGAGCTTTCCGGTGCAATGACGCCTTCCGGATTACCGGTACCGAAGCTGTCCGGTTGTTTCGACGCTTTCCTCGCCTGGTCGTAGGCCAGGATATTGGCGATCGACCCGCCGGCGCCGGGCAGAATGCCGGTAAAGACCCCGATCAACGCGGATCGGATGACCGTGGTCCATCGTTTGACAATCGCCTTGATGGCGCGCCAGTGCTCGATGCGGGCCTGAATGCGCTCACGTTCTGCCAGTGAGCGCCGTGCTGCCTCAGGATCGCGAACATCACTCAGCAACTGGCTGAAGGCGAACAGGCCGATCAGCACGGCGATGAAGTCAAAGCCCTGCAACAGCGTGTCGTTGCCGAAATTGAAGCGTGCCATACCAATGGCTTCATCCTCACCGACAGTGCGAACGAGCAAGCCTAGCGCGCCGGCAATGAGGCCTTTGATGAGGTTGCGGCCGGAAAGGCTGGCGGTGACCGTCAGTGCGAACATCACCAGCATGAAATAGTCCCAGGGCTGGAATTCCAGACCGATGCGCGACAGCCGGGGGGCAAACATCACCAGCATGAAGGCGCTGATAATACCACCGCAGAACGAAGACCAGACGCCGAGGCCGAGAGCAAAGCCGGGTTCACCGGAGCGGGCGAGCGGAAACCCGTCGAAAGTAGTGGCAACCGAAGATGGCGTGCCAGGAATGCCGGTCAGGATCCCGGACATCAATCCGCCGGACAACCCGCCAACCAGTACGCTGACCATGGTCGCAAGACCTTGTGCCGGTGGCATGCCGAAAGTGAAAGGAAGGGTCAGCACAACGGCCATGGCAATGGTGAAACCGGGGATCGCACCGGAAATCAGCCCGGCCGCAACGCCGACCATCATTAGCGCCAGCGTCTTGACATTGGCGATCTCGGCTACGGCCAACAGGATGTTGTCAATCACCATGGGGTTTCCTCAGAACGCGCTGAAGATGACACCGGTCGGCAGGATAACGCCGAGGCCATAGGTGAAGACGCTCCACATGCCGCCGACGGCCACGCCGGCGATCACGGCGTGCAACGCCAGTTGTCGCGGTTGCCAGCCGCCAAGGGCACATAGCAGCAGGAAGACGAAACAGATCCCGCCAATGAGCATGCCGAGGATCGGCATGGTCGACAGATAAAGCACGAACAGGCCGAAACACCACAACACATTCCTCCAGTGCGACAGCCGGCCATGCAGGCCGTGTGGCCTGTCACTAATGTCCTCATGGGCCGGTTCCGGGCCGCGCGCCAGCGATTGCACCAGATAGATTAGCGAAAGAAGGGCGAGGACGACCAAAATGACGCGCGGCCAGGTCGACGGTTTCAACGTGCCATAATCCGGCTGACGGATGTCGAAGCTGGCCCAGAAAAATACCCCGCATACGAGCAGCAAGAAGATCGCGATGACGGCGTCGCGATTAATGCGGGTCATGTGAGCCTCGAGGGTCGGTTAAGTGAGAAATGCCGGCGGCGGTCAATTGCCACCGCCGACACGGGCCATTCAGCCTACTTCTTGTACATGCCGATCTTGATGGCGACCTTTTCATGGTCGGCATAGGTCTTGGCCGCCCACTCGCGGTAGCCTTCAGGGCCCACCCATTTCACATCGGTGCCCTTGGCGTCCATCTGCTTGAGCAGTTCAGCATCGCCCGCAGCCTTCTTGAAGACTTCGGACCAATGGGCAATCACATCGGCCGGTGTGTCCTTTGGTGCTACGATGCCGCGCTTCAATGCATAAATCAGATCGACGCCCTGCTCCTTCAGGGTCGGAAGATCAGGCAGGTGTTTGGGGCGTTCCTCAGCGGCAATGCCAAAAGCCTTGAGCTCGCCTGACTCCATGTATTTGCGACCGGAAGCAACATTTAGGGTACCAAGCTGAATGGCGCCGGACAACAACGCGGTCATGCGCTGACGGGTGCCGTCATAGGGCACGTAACTGAACTTCATGCCTGTTATGTCTTCCATCAGCAGCCACATGAACTGGCTGGTGGACCCGAACGTGGCGCCTGTCTTGATGGTGCCGGGGGCGTCCATTGCGGCCTTTTTCAGATCGTCCAGGCTCTTCCAGGGTACATTGCCGGCGGCACCGACAATGTCCGGTGTGGAGGTCAGCAACGCGACGGTCTCGAAATTATCAAACTGGAAGTCGATCCGGCCATTGAGATAACTGGTGATGGCACTCTGGTGGATAGCAAACAGCGTGCATCCGTCCGGCTTGGCCTTGGCGGCCTCCTTGGCGCCCTTGTTGCCGCCTTGGCCCGGTATGGTCACAACCTTGATCTTCGGCGTGACATCGAGCTGTTGGATGGTCTTCTCAAAAATCGAGAAGATGACATGCGTACCACCGCCGGCTTTCCACGGCACAATCAGCTTGGCGGTGCTGCATGGAATATCTGCCGCGCTGGCGGATGTGGTGCCGGCAAGCGCGATCGCCGATAGTGCTAATGCCGCGGTGAGAAATTTCTTCATTTAACCCTCCCTGTTTTGCCATCTGGCGTACTATAGAACTCGCATCGCTGTCCGTGCTTATCGGGGCCGATGAGCGTGAACGGGAACTATAGCCGGGAGCTTGGCTGATGCAAATCCTGCTCCGTGAGACTTCCCGCTGACTGGGCTGGCGAACAGCGCAGCAGAATAACCAAAGAGGTGACTTAAGAATGCGAGACCTTGAACAACCGGGACGCTCCCCCGTGCATTCGCCGCACGGCATGGCCTGCACCTCCCATCCACTGTCGAGCCAGGTTGCGATCGATGTACTCAAGGCCGGCGGCAATGCCATGGATGCCGCAGTTGCCGCATGCGCCGTGCAATGCGTTGTGGAACCGGGCTCGACCGGCATCGGCGGCGACTGTTTCTGCCTGTTCTCAAAGGAGGGATCGGCGGACATTACCGCGTTCAACGGCTCGGGCAAGGCGCCGGCGGCGGCCAATGTGAAATGGTTTAAGGACAATGGCATCGACACAATCGAGCAAAACACGCCGCATGCGGTGACGGTTCCGTCTGCCATTGACGGATGGGACAAGCTGATCCGTGACCACGGCAGGTTGCCGCTCGGCGAGCTTCTGCAGCCGGCCATCCGGTATGCACGGGACGGATTTCCCGTCTCATCGCGCGTGCACGCTGATTTTGCCGGCTGTGCCGCGTTGCTGCAGGCGGAAAAGAGCACCGCGGACATTTATCTGCCGTACGGCAAGATCCCCGAGGTCGGCCAGATGATGCATCTGCCGGCGCTTGCCGGCACATTGCAGACCATTGCCGATGAGGGGCGCGATGCGTTTTATCACGGCGAGGTCGCCCATCACCTTGTCGACTATCTGAAGAGCAAAGGCGGGCTGCATACATTGGAAGACTTTGCCGCCACTCAGGGTAATTACGTCACGCCAATCTCTACCGAGTTTCGCGGTTACATGGTGCACGAGTGCCCGCCCAACGGCCAGGGGGTCATCGCCCTATTGCTGCTCAATATCATGCGCGGTTATGAGCCTGAAGCGGCGGGCCCGATCACGGTAGATCGGCTTCACACCGAACTAGAGGCGGCCCGCCTGGCTTATCGCGCGCGTACGGTTTATCTGGCCGATCCGGCCTATGCCCATGTACCAGTCGACGAGCTGCTGTCGCAGGACTATGCGGCGCGTATTCGCGCGGCCATCGATCCACAAAAAGCCAACGAGCCGCCGGCCGAGATCGAGCTGCCTCGGCACAATGACACTGTATATATTTCTGTTGTCGACAGGGACCGCAATGCCTGCAGCTTCATCAACACGCTATTTGACAGTTTTGGTGCCGGCCTGACCGAACCCAACACGGGCGTTCTGCTGCACAGCCGCGGCACCGGGTTCTCGCTCGAACCGGAAAGCCCCAACCGCATCGAGGGTGGCAAACGACCGCTGCATACCATCATTCCCGGAATGGTCACCAAGGCCGACAGAGTGGTCATGTCATTTGGTGTGATGGGCGGACAGTACCAGGCCTTTGGGCACATGCAGTTCCTGACCGGGTTGTTCGACTATGATTTCGACATTCAGGAGGCGATGGACCGTCCACGGACCATGGTCAATCCATTCAGCGGAGACGTTGAAGTGGAAGGAACCGTGCCGGAAGCCATTAGAGCGGAGCTCACCGCACGGGGCCAGCGATTGGTTAGGCCAAACAAACCCATTGGTGGCGCCCAGGCAATCTGGATCGACTGGGGGTCGGGGGTACTGACCGGCGGCTCAGACCCGCGCAAGGACGGTTGCGCGATCGGCTATTAGTTCGAAGGATTGCTGTTGATGAATCTCAGCTCGATCGCCATCCTGATGCCGGGAGACATGGGCCACGGCGTCGGCCGGGCTTTGCGCGAACATGGTTTTGAAGTTATCACGGCGCTCTCAGAACGTAGCGACCGGACCCGTAGTCTGGCCAGCGCGGCTGGCATCCGTGATGTCGGAACGCTCGCCAATGCGGTCAATCAAGCCGGGCTGATTCTGTCAATCCTGCCGCCAGCATCTGCGCTTGATCTGGCGCGTGACACTGCCGATGCGATGCGCAAAACCGACAGGACACCTGTCTTTGTCGATTGCAATGCAGTATCACCGCAGACCGTTTCGGAAGTCTCAAAAGTCATGGATGAGGCTAATGCGCCGTTCATCGATGCCGGTATCATCGGGCTGGCTCCTGGCAAAGCCGGGGGCACACGGTTCTATGTGTCGGGCCGCGATGTTGCACCAATGCTGGCGTTGAACGGCATGGGTTTCAGCGTGATCGCGATTGGCGATGAACCAGGGCGGGCGTCGTCCCTCAAGATGACCTATGCGGGGCTCACCAAAGGCACCTGGACGCTGCAAACAGCAGTTCTGTTGGCCGCCAGGCAGCTTGGCGTACTACCCGAGCTGTTGGAGGAATTCCAGATCAGCCAAAGCCATGCGCTTGAGATCATGAAGGCTCGCGTACCAAGTCTGCCAGCCGATTCGGGGCGTTGGATCGGCGAGATGGAAGAAATCGCCGCAACATTTGCCGAAGCTGGCGTCACTTCCGGTTTCCATGATGGAGCGGCGGAGGTCTTCCGGGTGCTGGCACAGACACCATTTGCCAGCGAGACCCGTGAAACGATGAACAAAGACCGTACGCTTGAAGAGGCGCTCAAGACTTTTTGCGAGTACCTACGTAAGCCGTGAATGATACCCCAAGTGTAATTTTCAAGCGCACGCTCTAGGGTCTGTTGAGTATCAGGGTTGCGGTGCTGGCGTGGCCCAATTTGTCTG